>CAJYBN010000180.1 GCA_913064925.1 uncultured Peptococcaceae bacterium | reverse complement strand
CGGTTAATGTCCGGGTGGGCCAGCAGGCACAGACGCCCGTCGCCACTGACCCCGCCCGCCACCAGCCGGTGCGACTCCCGGGCAAAAAAGCCCAGCGCCACTTTGCCGGAGCGCCGGCCCACCTTGAACTGCACATTGTTGCGGTAATGCCAGGGATGCTGCATGCCGATGATTTCGCGCACCCTCGCCCCGGCCAGGCCGCCCAGGCGAGCCATGCTTTGCTTCACCAGTTCCGTTTTCCACTGCAGCTGCCGGGCATAGGTCACGTGCTGCAGGCTGCACCCGCCGCAGCGCGGTGCCAGGGTGCAGGCCGGCGCTTGCCGGTGCGGCGAAGAAGTCAAAACAGACAGCGGCTCGCCGCGGGCGTGGTTCCCGCGCCATTCCGTAATGCGCACAGCAACCCGCTCCCCCGGCACGGCGCCGGGGACGAACACCACTACCCCCGCTGACCGGCCGACGCCCTCGCCGCGCCGGTTAATGTCAGTTATTTGTACCGTTGTTTTTTCTCCCGTTTGCATGCCCTACCTCCCTACCTGATTATTTTACCCGGCCGGGCAAAAACTCTGGCAACCAACCGGCTGTTTTGCACGACTAAAAAGGAATAGGCAGCTGCGGCATAGAAATATAAAATTACCAAAAAACAGGAAAGGGTGAGTCGACATGGCCGACCTGGCCGCCCCCTGCGGTTTGTTTTGCGGATCCTGTCCCCTGTACAAAGCCTGGCAGGACCCTGAATTCCACAAAACGCTGGCGGAAAAAATGAAAGTGCCGCCGGAAAAGGCCAAGTGCCCGGGGTGCCGCCCGGCATCTGGCAGCGTTACCCCCATCGGCGAAACCTGCCAAACCTACCGCTGCGCGCAGGAAAAGCAGGTATCCTTTTGTTACCAGTGCAACGCGTTCCCCTGCCACAAGCTGGCGCCCTGCGCCGATCGCGCGCAACTCCTGCCCCACAACCTGAAGGTGTTCAGCCTGCTGGCCCTAAAGAACATGGGCCGGGAAAAGTGGGAAAAGGAATATCCCTCGATGGCGAGGCACTACTTCCGCGGCCAAATGGTGCTGGGCGCCGGGCCGAAGGTTTAGCCCGTCAAAGAGCCGTCCTGTGCAGCAGGCGGCTCTTTGGCGGTAGGGAACCCACGGGAAACCAGCCGGCGTACCATGTTGAAAAGGAGGACCGATAACCATGCAGGAAATTTGCTATGGCTGCATCCGGGTTATCCCCGGTGACAGCGGCGGGCGATTCCCGTTCTGCAACTCCCTCTTTATCGACGACGCGGTCAAGGTGGTCATAGACCCGGGCGCCGGGCCGGATAAACTGGCGGAAATAAAAAATAAACACCACGTTGACCTGGTGCTGAACACGCATTACCACTTTGACCACATCGCCTACAACTATTTATTTGACCAGGCGGAAATTCGCATCAATGAAGAGGAAAGCAACTGTTTCCGTGACCGCAGAGAAATCGCCGCCCGGGTAAGCATGGTGCAGGTTTACGGCGAAGAATGGGTGCCGGGATGGCTGGACAGGATCGCGCGGGCGGATAGCCCCCAAAGCCCATACACCCCGCAAAACCGGCACGAGTGGTGGCTTTCTACGGCCAGGCTGGACGGCACTTACCGGTGGGGCGACGTTCTGGACTTCGGCCGCACCAGGCTGGAGGTAATAGCCGCCCCCGGGCATACCGCCGGGTTCAGCTGTTTTTATTTTCCCAACCAAGGAGTAGTCTACACCGGTGATATTGACCTAACGGAGTTCGGTCCCTGGTACTGCGGGACAGATAGCGATATCGACCAGTTTATAGCCACAGCCCGGCACATCGCCCGGCTGGACGCCGACACCTTTATTACCGGTCACGAACAGGGTGTCTTGACCCGGGCCGAGTTCCGGCACCGCCTGGACGCCTACCTAGCCATCATTGAGCAAAGGGAGCAGCGCATACTGTCCGCCCTGACCGAACCGCTGGATGCCAAGCAAGTAGCCGCGCTGGGACTGATTTACGGCAAAAAATACCTGGTGGACGACTGGGTGCGGGCCTGGGAGGAAGTGGCGGTGGAAAAACACCTCCGCCGCCTGGTGCGCAAGGGGCTGGCGGTCTGCCGAAATAACAAGTACAGCCGGGCATAGTAAATACCGTCCCCGACACCGGGCCGCTCACAGCAGCACCGGCAAAAAGCCGGACAGCCGCGCTTCCCGCAGCCCCACCCGTCATTCCAGGGCGTAAACCTCCACCCCGCCGCGCTGCACCCGGCGCAGGGCCATGCCGAAAAAGGGATCGCAGCCGTCATTGGGCGTAAACCGGCCCCCATCCCCCCGCTGTACCACAAAGATTACCGCAGCCCGGTATCCCTCGCAGCAGGCCAGCGCCAGCTCCGCAACATGCCTGGCCCCGCGCGCCGAAGGGGCATCGGGAAAACGGGCCTCCCCGTTTTCCACCAGGGTGACGGATTTCACTTCCACCAGGCACGGCTCGCACCCCCCGGTCAGTAAAAAATCCACCCGGCCTTCCCGGTAGCGGTATTCCCGGCGCACGGCGCCTTATCCCGCAAAGCCGGGCAGCACACCCCGCCGGAGAAACGTACGCAAAATCCCGGCAAAGTGCGGTCAACGCTTCGGCCGGCGTTCCCCCGCCCTGACGTTGCCCCTGGCCAGGGAGGCGAAAATGCCGCCGAAGCAAATAAAGGTAAATATGGTAAATGAAACCTTGACGCCCCGTACCAGCAAGGCGGTATCCGCCCGGCTAAGTTCCACGTTGCCGACGTAAATGGCCAGCAGCAGCGTGACAATGGCCATGCTTACGGCCTGGCCGGTCAGCCGCATGGTGCCCAGGGTGGAAGAAGCAATTCCGTAGAACTTTTTCTCCACTGAACTCATGACCGCGTTGCTGTTGGGCGAGGAAAACAGCGCAAAGCCGATACCCAGCAGGGCGAGGTCGGCCATTAACAGCCAGAGCGGGGTGTGCGGGTTGAGGAAACAGAGGACCAACAAGCCCAGAGTGGTTACGGCCATGCCCAGGGAAGAGACCAACCGGGGCTCGATCCGGTCGGACAAGGTGCCGGCGAAGGGCGACAGCAGGGCCATGATGACAGGCTGGGAAAGCAGTATCAGGCCCGCCGCCTGGGAGTTATAACCCATCACCACCTGCAGGTGCAGGGACAGCAAAAAGCCCACGGCAAAAGTGGCGCAGTAATTGATCAGCGCCGCCAGGTTGGAAAAAGTGAAGGTAACGTTGCGGCTGAAAAGCCTGATGTTCAAAACCGGCTGCAGTATGCTGGTTTCGTACCGGACAAATGCCACCAGCAAGGCCAGGCCCAGCAGCAGCAGGTACTTGGCCCAGGGCGACGCGGCAATGGACGACACGCCGTACATGAAGGACACCAGCCCGGCAGCGTAGAGCACCGCCCCGGTATAGTCATATTTTTCCCCGCGGGCGCCGGCCCACTCCCCTTTCAGCCCCATCAGGGCGAGCAGCACCACCAGCAGGGAGAGCAGGGCCGTAAAATAAAATATGGACTGCCACCCCAGGTTATGGTTCATGGTGCCCCCCAGTACGGGACCCAGGGAAAGGCCGACGTACACCGTGGCCACGTTGATGCCCAGCACCTTGCCCCTTTCCTGGGGCGGAAAAACCGACGTCAGGATAGCCATGGCGGTGCCGAAGATCATGGCGCTGCCGATCCCCTGCAGGACGCGAAACGCTATCAGCGTTTCCACGGAACGGGCTAGGCCGCACAGCAGTGAAGACAGGCCGAAAAAAACCACCCCGCAGCAAAAAACTTTCCTTCTGCCCACTATGTCGGCCAGCCGGCCGAAGGGCACCAAAAAGGCCGCCGAGGCCAAAATGTAACTGGAGGCCACCCACCCCAGCAGGAAGGCGCTGCTGTTGAATTCACGGCCGATGGAAGGTATGGCCAGGTTGACGGCGCTTCCCATAAAGGGAGTGAGGAAAGAGGCCATGGCGGCCACGAACAGCGTGTATCTGCGCAGGGCCGCATCTTGCTGCATTCACCATTCACCCCGTTTTTTATTTTTGCTGCCGGGCCGGTTATGTCTAGCCTTTTTCATTCCTTACCCAAAACCTCCTGTGCGGATTTACAATTCACAAATAATGCTTTCGTTAATTTAGTTAATAATTTGGATATTTAGCAACCTAATGTTACAATTGTATCATAGCCGCTAGACACTTTGGAGGTAAAAATGGCGGATACAAAAAAAGACACCTTTTGGCTGCCCCTGTTTGTCATCGTGGTCGGCGCCTTTGCCGCCATATTAAACAACAGCTCGCTGAACGTGGCCATTCCCAGGTTCATGACTATCTTCGGCGTCGGGACGGAAAAAATCCAGTGGGTTTTGACGGCTTACACACTTACTTCCGGCGTGGTCATTCCTGTCACCGGCTACCTGGGCGACCGGTTCGGCACCAAAAGAATTTTCATTATTTCCATGGCCATCTTCACTTCGGGCTCGGCGCTGTGCGCCCTGGCGTGGAGCGCCGACGCCATGATCTTGTTCCGCATCTGGCAGGGCATAGGCGGCGGGGCCATCTTGCCCACCAGCATGACCATCATTTACCGCCTCGTGCCGCGGGAGAAAATCGGCCTGGCCCTGGGCGTTTGGGGCATGGCCGCCTTCATGGGCCCGGCCATAGGCCCCACCCTGGGCGGTTATATAGTAGATAACTTCGACTGGCGGTTTTTGTTCCTGGTGAACCTGCCGGTGGGCCTGCTGGCCATAGCGCTCTCAGCCCTGCTGCTGCAGGAAGGCCCCCGCAAACCCGGGCTGCACCTGGACAAGTGGGGTTTTATCTTTTCCACCGCGGGGTTTTTCACCTTGCTTTTAGCCTTGAGCCAGGGGCCCAGGGAGGGCTGGGGTTCCTTTGACGTAGTAATGCTGTTTGTTATTGCCTTTTACTGCCTGCTGGTGTTCGTCATCGTCGAGCTGAGCACCCCGGAGCCCATGATCGACCTGCGGCTGCTGAAAAACAGGACCTTTACCGCCAGCGTGATCATCGGCAGCCTTATCACCGTGGGGCTGTTCGGGGGCGTTTTTCTCATTCCGCTGTTCACCCAAACCCTCATGGGCATGACCCCTTACCAGACGGGCCTGATGCTCATGCCTGCCGCCCTGGTCACGGGCTTTATGATGCCGGTGAGCGGTTTTTTGTTCGACCGCATCGGTGCCAGGCCCCTGGGGTTGGTGGGGTTGACCATTACAGCCGCTTGCACGTGGGAGCTGCACAAATTGACCATGTGCACCGGAGCGTCTTACATTACCGCGTTGATGGTGGTGCGGGCGCTGGGCATGGGACTGGCCATGATGCCCATCACCACGGCGGGCATGAACACGGTACCCCTGCCCATGGTGGGCAGGGCTTCCTCGCTGAACAACGTCTTCCGGCAGGTTTCCGCCTCCTTCGGCATAGCGGTGCTCACCGCCGTAATGCAGAACAGGCACTGGGTGCACCTGGCCCACTTGGCGGACGCCGTCACCCAGTTCTCCCCGGCGCTCATGCCCGGCGGAGACTGGTACGGGGCGGCCGGGCAGGAATTCCTGCCCCTTCTGGCCGGGCTGGTGCAAAAACAGGCCCTGGTGCTGGCCCTGGACGATACCTTTATCGTGGCGTCCCTGTTCATATTTCTGGCCCTGCCGCTGCTTCTCCTCCTGTCGCCGCCCGGCCGCGGCGCA
>CAJYBN010000179.1 GCA_913064925.1 uncultured Peptococcaceae bacterium | reverse complement strand
ATGTCCCAGATTTCCTCGGAACCCATGGCTTTCTCCGGCTTGGTGGAAAGTTCCACGTAATAATCAAAACCAAATATACTGTAAAAATCATGTACCAGGTCGATAACCCCGATAATTTCGCCCTTTACCTGCTCGGGCAACATAAAGATATGGGCATCGTCCTGGGTAAAACAGCGCACCCGCATCAAGCCATGCAAGACCCCGGAAAGTTCGTGCCGGTGTACCAGCCCGAGCTCGGCCATGCGGATGGGGAACTCGCGGTAGCTGTGCATGCGGCTCTTGTATACCAGCATGCTGCCGGGGCAATTCATGGGTTTGATGGCATAGTCGGTGCCGTCAATCTGCGTAAAGTACATGTTTTCGCGGTAATGGTCCCAGTGCCCGCTCCTTTCCCACAGCGCACGGTTGAGTATTATAGGAGTGCTTATTTCATCGTAACCCCTGCGCTTGTGCTCCTCACGCCAGAACCGCACCAGTTCGTTACGGATGATCATGCCCTTGGGGTGGAAAAATGGAAAACCGGGCCCTTCTTCCTGGATGCTGAACAAATCCAGCTCGGCACCCAGCTTGCGGTGGTCCCTGCGCTTGGCCTCTTCCAGCTTGTGCAGGTGCTCATCCAACAAGGATTTTTTGGGAAAGGCGGTGCCGTAAATGCGCTGCAGCATTTTATTGCGCTCATCGCCGCGCCAGTATGCACCAGCTACGTTGAGAAGCTTGATCGCTTTAAGCCGGCCCGTTGAGGGTACATGGGGCCCAGCGCACAGGTCTTCGAATTCGCCCTGCCGGTAACAGGAAATAACCTCGCCGGCTGGCAGCTCATTGATAAGCTCGACTTTATAATTTTCCCCTTTCTCGCCGAACCTGCGCAAAGCTTCTTCCCGGCTTATTTCCACCCTGTGAAACGGCAGGTCTTCTTTTATTATCTTGTTCATTTCCGCTTCAATTTTTTCCAACTGTTCAAGAGAGAAACTTTGCGGCGCGTCAAAGTCGTAGTAAAATCCGTTTTCAATGGCCGGTCCTATGGCCAGCTTGGTGCCCGGGAAAAGCCTCTGCACAGCCTGGGCCAGAACATGCGCCGCGCTGTGGCGGAAAACATTTTTTCCCTCTTCGCTTTCAAAGGTAAGGAATTCTATCTCAGCATCCCGTTTAATCCGGGACTGCAAATCGATCAACTTGCCGTCAACCCGAGCCACCAGCGCTTCCTTGGCCAGCTTGGGGCTGATGTCAAAAGCAATTTCCAACAGCGTAGTGCCGGCTTCGTACCTGCGCACCGAGCCGTCTTTCAATTTAATGCTTACCATCAAACCTTTACCCCCTCCAAAAAACAATTTAAAAACCCCTGGCACGCATGCCAGGGGCGAGACTGGTCAATCCCACGGTTCCACCCTGATTAAGCCGCACGGGCTTATCTTTATGGCGGTTAACGGCGCCGGCCGGCCGCGTTTACTTAACTTTCAACGCGGCGGTTTAAAGGTGGTTTTCAACTCCCCGTGTACAAAGGCGCTTCCAGCCGCCGGCGCCTTCTCTCTGGGAACCGGTTGGAGTTTACTCTTCCTTATCATTACCATTGCCAAATATGCAATTTACAGCATTATTATATTTAGAAACACCCGCGTTGTCAATAAAGCGCCGCATTACTTTTCCCGCCAGCACAGAGAGCAGCCCGGGCAGACGAATACGCGACCGGTGAAAACATCTCTTATGGTGTCTATAGTACCGGCGGGTAATTTGCTGTTGCCCGGGTGAAACTTTATTTCCTGGGGGGCGATGGTAATGAGCGTGCTGATCAACAAATCCTCGTAATTTATTTCGCTTTCCGTCAATCCCAACAGAAAATCTTCAAAGTGATCGTTGTTGATGACCTGGCCTTCCTTATTGAAAAGCTGGAATGAACCGTCGGGGCGCAAAACTATATTCACCTGGTCCACCCGGGGTTCTTGCATATCTACAAAATACCTTAATAGTTCGATAAATTCCCTGTGTTCCCGTTCCATTAAGAAATCATCCACGGCCTGGTCGGCCACGTCATGCAGCCCGTTGACGTATTCCTTAAGCCGGAAACGGATAAAACCGTCAATTACTATGTCGCTGTTGGAGTTAAAATATTCCACAAGCTTCTGTAATATCAACAATTTGTTCCTTTCCTTGAATTGCTTGCTAAAGTTCAGTTTTTTTTGGGCATAATCATAAATGGTACCTTTTTCGGCTTCGTCAAAATAATAATAATTAAGCCTGATGATATCCCGCAGCAATGTATCTTCCCAATTATCCACGATGAGGTCGGTAATGATACCGGCCACCTGGCGTTTTAATGGTTCCGCGTGTCTGGCACCGAACACGGAACAGTGCAAAAAAGTAAGCCACCCGGCCGGTATCTCCTCCAACCGCACATCCAGGCCCTTGTTTTTATAGGACTGCAGTTCCTGGGCGAGTTTATGCTTCAGCAATTCCTTGTGCTGAGCGGTACCTATGGAAATACTCTGGTGCACGCGAATTCACTCCCTTCCATGTAAAATTATATGTACCGGTAAAAACGGGTATACTGCCGCCAATTCGTGCTACAAGTATGAACAAAAATTAATCCCTACATGCCCGGAAATTAATAAACACCAACCCATCGAGTTGGTGTTTCTGCAAGATGATGAAAACGCGCACCATCGCCGTTAACTCAGCGTAATATGGAAATCAATTTTTCTTCCCGAAGAAACCTGGTGAATTCGGCGCAGGCTTTGGATTGAAACTTATCCCGGTGTTGTATAAGATAAAAACCCCGGGTAACATCGTAATCCTTGATGCGCACGGGCTTTAAGGAGCCCAGTTTTAGTTCCTTGTTCAGCGTCCACTTGGAAAGCATGGTAACGCCCAAGTTAACCTCTACCGCCTCTTTTATGGCCTGGGTGCTGCCAAGCGTGATGACGTGCGCCGGCTCGATGCCGAGGTTTTGCAGCACTTTATCCACCGTGGACCTGGTACCTGATCCTTCCTCACGCATGATGAACGTGTCGTTCCTTAATTGATCAGCAATTTCTTGCTTGCCGATGGAGGAAACTCTCGCAAGAGGGTGGTGTTTGGAAACAACAAGAATAAGCTCGTCTACCAAAAATTGTTCATTTATTAACTGGGCGTCATCCACCAGCCCCTCCACAAGCCCCAGGTCAATGCCGCTTTCCCGCGTTCGCTCGCGCACGAATTCAGTATTGCCGATAGTAACGGAAAATTTAACATCCGGATACTTGCGGGAAAAAGCCGCCAGCAAACGGGGCAGCACGTACTCCCCAATGGTGAAACTGGCCCCAATGGTCAACCTGCCGGTAACCAGGTCCACAAGGTCCGAAACGGCGCGTTTAGCCAGCCTGTGCAGTTCCATTATTTCCTTAGCGTACTGATACAGGGTATAGCCCGCCTGGGTAAGCTCCACTTTTTTGCTGGAACGCTCAAACAGCTTAGCCCCGTAATAGTCCTCCAGCGCATGAATGTGCTGGCTGATGGCGGGCTGGGAAATGTTCAATTCCTTAGCCGCGCGGGAAAAGTTTTTTTTTCCGCGACGGTCATGAAAATCAATAACTGGTGATCAAGCATGTACCGGACCCCCGCTGTAATTTTGCCCGCCGGCGCCGCCACCGGCGATATGTTGTTTTGTTTCTATAATAAGTTTTCAATATAAGTTTTCAATGGTCCGGGAATATTTCCTCCTCAAACCCATTACCGCTCCACCAGAAAATGCTGTAGCTGCCGGCACCCGTTTCCTTTACATAGCCCGGGCCCGTTTCAACGCGCCCCTGAGGGATGAAGGACCGGTCTAAATATATAATTACTTGCCGGCCGTCGTACCCCAGCACGCGGTAATTCAATAAATCGCTCTGCTCCTCCTTGGATGACACCAGGACCAGGTTTGCGCCCCCGCCCGTCAGGTGCACGGTTTTTATGGGCAGTGGAAGATTGTTTTTCCGGCAAGGGGCACTATATAACAAATGCCACCCGTTACCGCCGTCGGCCGCCCAAATCATGGTTAAGTAGCCGGTACCTTCCATGCTGCTGTCGTTTATCTCCACCGTCCGCACTAGATCCGGGGGCCACCGGCCATCAAAATCCACCTGCCGTTCCTCTACCGTTCTTATTAGCAGGTTCTCCCGCGGCTGCCCGTTCAGCGCGGCGAACACGCCGCACACAGCCAGCGCGGCTGCCGCCACCAAGGCCAGACGACGCAACCACGGCCCCGCCAGCAAACGAGCCGCCGCGGCCTTGATACCCGAAATTCCGCCCTTGCGGCCCGGGTTGGCCATTTCATGTACCTTCGCGCGCATTTCCGCGGAAAAACCCCAGTCCCGCATCAGATCCCTTTGCACAATGGCCTTGAGATCTTTAAGTTTTTTTTCCAGGTTGCGGTCTTCCATGCGGCCAGTTCCCCTTCCGTGCCAGTTTCTCTTTTAACATCCGGTATGCTCTATGCAATCGGACGCGCACGTTACTGTCGTTAATACCGCAAACCCTGGCGATTTCCGAAACCGTCATATCGCTATAGTATTTTAGGTATACTACTTCCCTGTACTTGGTGGGCAATTCAAGCACCGCCTGCATTATCTCACCCGCCTCCACATTATCCAGGGCTTGTTCCTCGATTCCGCCGGCCGCTGGCGAAGCAGTCCGGTGGCCCCAAAGGATATCCCAAGGGATAATATTCCTATGGTGCCACGAGCGCAAGCGGTCGCGGCACAGATTAACCGTAATGCGGTAAATCCAGGTGAAATACGAACTTTCGCCTCTAAATTCTTCCAGGTTGTGGTAGACGCGCAAAAATACTTCTTGAGCAGCATCCTCCGCCGCCTGTTTATCTTGCAGATAAAAGTAAGCCAAGCTTAACACATCGTCACCGAAACGGCGCATTAGATATTCCAGCAAGTGGGCCCGCTGCCAATCTTCCGTCGCGCCGGAACCGCCGGCGGCCGCGAATTCTCTTACGGCGGCTGTCTCTTCCCTTTTCCCCAAGTCCAACACCCCCCGTTGCTGGCAGCGGAAAGACGTAATTTTACGCTCTGATTTCTTGGCGCATAAACACAATGTAAGCTACGGCAAAACAAACCATGGTGGCCGCTATCATCCCCACCATGTGAGGCCAGACCAGCAGCAAGCTTTGTCCCAGAGAAAGGGGGCTCGGAATAGCGCCGACTATTTGCTGCAACAGTACGGGTCCTGTGGTACGCACTGCCGGGTTCAACAACGTAACCGTGGCTTCATCGTAAAGGGTAGTTGGCGACATCCGGCTCAACGCCTGCTCCAACCGTTGGTGAGCCAAGTGCTGCTCCGCCGGCGATTCGCTCGTTACGGGGTAAACGGCGTCGGCCGCCATCCCAGCCATAAGACCAGCAAAAACGGCAAGGAACAACCAAACGGCCACACCAGCCAGGGCAGAAGTAGAAGCCTGTCTAAACAATAATGAGAAAAGCACGGAAAGGCTAAGCCAAAAAGCCATGTAAACTACACTAAAAAGCAGGTAGATGATGATGCGCAGCATCTCTTCTAAACTAGGCGGAACGCCTATCAATATCAAGCCCAGCCCGGCCACCGTCAACCCCAGGCTGAAAACCATCAGGGCCAGGACGGAAATACCTGCCAGAAACTTGCCGTTAATGAGCGCATCGCGGTAAATGGGCTGGGCAAGCACCCTGCTTAGGGTCCGCCGGTTGCGCTCGCCGTTTGT
>CAJYBN010000178.1 GCA_913064925.1 uncultured Peptococcaceae bacterium | reverse complement strand
TTTACTCGTAAATGCCGGTAACGACCCCGGCGCCCACGGTGCGGCCGCCTTCCCGAATGGCGAAGCGCAAGCCTTCTTCTATGGCGATGGGGGTGATCAGTTCAATGTCGATCTTGACGTTGTCGCCGGGCATGACCATTTCCACGCCCTCGGGCAGGCTGATGACTCCCGTCACGTCGGTGGTGCGGAAGTAAAACTGCGGACGGTATCCGTTGAAGAACGGGGTGTGGCGCCCGCCCTCTTCTTTGGTCAGCACGTATACTTCGGCGTTAAATTTGGTGTGCGGCTTGATGCTACCCGGTTTGGCCAGCACTTGGCCGCGCTCGATCTCTTTGCGCTCTACGCCGCGCAGCAGGCAGCCTACGTTGTCGCCCGCCTCGCCCTGGTCGAGGATCTTGCGGAACATTTCTACGCCGGTGACCACGGTCTTGCGCGGTTTGTCCATCAGACCCACGATCTCTACTTCGTCGCCTACTTTGATGACGCCCCGCTCGATACGCCCGGTGGCCACGGTGCCCCGGCCGGTGATGCTGAAGACGTCTTCCACGGGCATGAGGAAGGGCTTGTCAACGTCCCGCTGCGGCGTGGGAATGTATTCATCTACAGCGTCCATCAGCTCCCAAATGCTCTTGCACCACTCGCACTCGCGCTTGCCGCAGCCGCATTCCAGTGCTTTTAAGGCCGACCCGGTGATGATGGGTACTTCGTCCCCGGGAAATTCGTACTGGTTCAACAGGTCGCGTACTTCCATGTCCACCAGTTCCAACAACTCGGGATCGTCTACCATGTCCGCTTTGTTCAGGTATACTACAATGTAGGGCACGCCCACTTGACGCGCCAGCAGGATGTGCTCCCGCGTCTGCGGCATGGGCCCGTCCGCCGCCGATACTACCAGGATGGATCCGTCCATCTGCGCCGCGCCCGTGATCATGTTCTTCACGTAGTCAGCGTGACCCGGACAGTCTACGTGCGCGTAGTGGCGCTTTTCGGTCTCGTATTCTACGTGCGCAGTGTTGATGGTGATGCCGCGCTCTTTCTCCTCCGGCGCGTTGTCGATCTCGTCGTATTTCTTGACGGTGGCACAACCCACGGTGGCCAGCACGCTGGTGATGGCTGCAGTCAAGGTGGTTTTGCCGTGGTCCACGTGTCCTATGGTGCCAACGTTTACGTGCGGCTTGGTCCGCTCAAACTTCGCTTTCGCCATGGTTTGATTCCTCCTTGCGGGTTAGTATCTTCGGGAAATTATATTTTCTGCTATATTTTGCGGTACTTCCTCGTAATGGCTGAACTGCATGGTATAAGTGCCCCGGCCCTGGGTACGGGAACGTAGTTCGGTAGCATAGCCGAACATTTCCGCCAGGGGCACGTAAGCATGGATGACCCTGTTGGCCCCGCGGGGTTCCATTTCCTCGATGCGTCCCCGGCGGGCGTTAATGTCGCTGATCACGTCGCCCATGTACTCTTCCAGCACCACGACTTCCACCTTCATCACGGGCTCCAGCAGCATCGGGTCGGCCTTTTTGGCCGCGTTCTGCAGCGCCATGCTGCCCGCGATTTTGAAGGCCATCTCCGAAGAGTCCACGTCGTGGTAAGAGCCGTCCAGCAGGTTGACCCGCAGGTCCACCAGCGGGTAGGAGGCCAGAACCCCGTTGGACATGGCCTCGGTGATGCCGTTTTCCACTGCCGGTATATATTCCTTGGGGATGACGCCCCCGACTATCTTGTTGTTGAACTCCAAACCCGTGCCGGGCTCGGCCGGTTCGATTTCGATGACCACGTGGCCGTACTGCCCGCGGCCTCCCGTTTGGCGGATAAATTTACCCTCGGCTTTAACCTTTTTGCGGATGGTTTCCTTGTAGGCCACCTGGGGTTTACCCACGTTGGCCTCCACCTTGAACTCGCGCAGCAGCCGGTCGACGATGATTTCCAGGTGCAGCTCACCCATGCCGCTGATGATGGTTTGGCCTGTTTCGGCGTCTACCTGCACCCTGAAAGTAGGGTCCTCTTCACCCAGCTTTTGCAGGGCCACGGCCATTTTGTCCTGGTCCGCCTTGGTTTTGGGCTCAATGGCCACGGAAATGACCGGCTCGGGAAATTCCATCGATTCCAGCAATATGGGGTGTTTTTCATCGCACAGGGTATCCCCCGTGGTGGTATCCCGTAATCCCACTGCCGCTACTATGTCGCCGGCGTATATTTCCTTGACTTCCTCCCGGTGGTTGGCATGCATGCGCAGTATGCGCCCGATGCGCTCGCGCTTGCCTTTGGTGGAGTTTAAAACATGCATGCCGCTGGTGATGCTCCCAGAATAAACCCGGAAATAAGTCAGCTTCCCCACGTAGGAATCGGTCATGATTTTAAAGGCCAGGGCCGCAAAGGGCGCGTCGTCGTCGGCCAACCGCGTATCCTCCTCGCCGGTTTCCGGGTTCACGCCGCGCACGGCGTACACGTCGGTAGGTGCCGGCAGGTAGTCCACAATGGCATCCAGCAGCGGCTGTACACCTTTGTTCTTGAAGGACGAGCCGCAAAGCACGGGGATGATTTTCACCGCCAGCGTACCCTTGCGCAGGGCGGCCTTGATTTCTTCGGGGGTGATTTCTTCCCCTTCCAGGTACTTCAGCATCAGCTCTTCGTCTAATTCGGCGACGGTTTCCAGGAGCTTCTCCCGGTACTGGGCCACCATTTCCCGCATATCGTCGGGGATATCGGTTTCCTCGCTCCTGGTGCCCAGGTCGTCGATATATTTTATGGACTTGGCGCGTATAAGATCCACAACGCCCTGGAAATTTTCCTCCACCCCGATGGGCAGCTGCACGGCCACCGGGTTGGCCCCCAGTCTCTTGCGGATCATTTCAATGACCCGAAAATAATCGGCACCTATGCGGTCCATCTTGTTGACATAGGCAATTCTGGGCACCCGGTACTTGTCGGCCTGACGCCAGACCGTTTCGGACTGGGGCTCCACGCCGCCGACCGAGCAAAACACAGCCACGGCTCCGTCCAGCACCCGCAGCGAGCGTTCCACTTCAATGGTAAAGTCCACGTGCCCGGGTGTATCAATAATGTTTATGCAGTGATCTCTCCACTGACACGAAGTAGCGGCAGAGGTGATGGTGATGCCGCGCTCCTGCTCCTGCACCATCCAGTCCATGGTTGCCGCTCCGTCGTGCACTTCGCCCAACTTATGCACCCTGCCCGTGTAAAAAAGGATGCGCTCAGTGGTGGTGGTCTTTCCGGCGTCGATGTGTGCCATGATGCCTATATTGCGTGTTCTTTCCAGCGGAAATAGCCTCGCCATGAAGACCCCCCTTTTTTCTACCACCTGTAATGGGCAAACGCCTTGTTAGCCTCTGCCATTTTATGCGTGTCTTCTTTCCGCTTTACAGACGCACCGGTATTGTTGGCCGCCTCCATGATTTCTTCCGCCAGGCACTCCTGCATGGGCTTACCGCTGCGCTGCCGCGCGTACATGGTAATCCAGCGGATGGCCAGCGTCTGCCTGCGCTCGGGCCTGACCTCGACGGGAACCTGGTAGTTGGCGCCGCCGACGCGCCGGGCCTTGACCTCCAAAACGGGCATAACGTTTTTCATGGCCTGCTCGAAAACTTCCATGGGGTCTTTGCCCGTTTTCTCACGAATTATGTCAAACGCGCCGTAGCAAATTTTCTCCGCCAGGCTCCTTTTGCCGTCCAGCATCACCTGGTTGATCAGCTTGGTCACAACCTTGCTGTTGTATACCGGATCGGGCATAACGTCGCGCTTCGGCGCAGCACCTCTCCTCGGCATTCGTTTCCCCCCTTCTGTTGGAGATAAACAAGTCAGCGTCAGTGAACCTCCTCCGGGACAAGCCCAGAGGCTTCTCCGCGAAGGTTTCTCATGTCATTGGAATGCCGCCTGCTAAAGCGCAGGTCTTACGCTTTCCTCGTGAGCTACATCCCGACATTTGCCGGGAAGGCCCGGTCCATGGGCGTCTACTACTCATCGTAGATACGTCTTAAGCGGCTCTTTTCGGCGCCAATACTTGCGGCCGCAGGTATTCCACTTTTCCGGGCAGCTTGCGGTACCTGGTGAAACTTCCGTGCAGAGCTTTGTCCAGGATGCCGCTGGCTCCCAGCACGTCCCGGTGAATTCCAGTGAATCCGCAGGAAGCATTGCCGCACCGGTATACGCGTCCGGTCTGTCCGGTGTACTCCCCGCATACCGGGCAGGTGCCGGAGGTGCCGCGCTCATCCACCGGAATCAGCTCTATGCCGTGACGTTTGAGCTTGTATGTCAGCAAATCGCGCAGCTTGCCGAAGGCCCATTGACCCATGCGCTGGTTGTGCTTTTTACCGCAATCCTTCTTACGCACACCTTTAGGGTTGCCGATGTAGACCGTTTTAACGCTCCTTCCCAGGCACCAGCGGACGGTGTTGGCGGATATGGTGTGCAGAATATGTTCAACCCTCCGTTCAATCCAGTTGAGGAAGCGGTATTTTTTAGCCAGCAGCTTTTTGCGTTTCCGAGAGTTTTTCTTCGTTTTGGAGATGGCCCGCTGCAATTTGCGCAAAACTTTGTTTCTCAACCGGTTGAGCGACCGGAGCAGCCTGCCACTGATCACTAAAGCTTCCTCACCGTCGGTGATGGTCAGGGCATGTACTTCGCCCGGGTCGATGGCCGCACAAACGTTGCCCTGAACTTTTAACAGGGCCGGTTTCTCCACCGTCACGTGCAGCCAGTATTGATTACGGTGCCAGACCAGTTGCGCTTGCAGGATTGCGGTGCTGGTAAGCCTTTGCGGGAGTTTTACAATCAACGGTTCCCTGCCCCAACCGCTGGAAAGTTTCAATATACGCCCTTTATGGGTAATGGCGGCTTTTTTCCAGGTAACGGTGAAAAACCTTTTCCGGCGGTAAGGGTATTTCCATTCAGTGTGACCCTGCAGGTGCAGTTCCCTGGTACGCTCGCAGCACTCGAAGTAGGTTTCCACCACGGCCTGCACCGATTGGGAGTGGAGGCTGAACTTGCCTTTAAGCAGCGCTTTAATTGCACCTTCGCTCAGCCAGTAACCATACCTGCCGTATATGGTACGGTGGATGTTGCAGGCGGCGTTCCAGGCTTTGGCCGCTTCCATTTGCAGGCTGCGGGCTAAAAGAGTTTGCTCCGGGTTAAGGTGCAGGGGAAACTTTTCCACCAGAATGTCTACGGCTTGCTCCGGAGAATGAATTTTCAGTTTCTTGACCACATTGTTTTTGCACCGGCTCATTTGGTTTCACTTTCTTCCGAAATGATCTTTGAGCTTCGATGTATTTGCGGATAGTTTCGGCGCTTACATTACCGGCTGTACCGATGCAGTAGCCTATGCTCCGCATCCCGCTGCCCCAGAAGTATTTCTTTTTAAGGCCGGGAAAGGAAGAGAATATTTTGTTGGCGGTAATGCTTTTGAGTTTCCGGACAATATCGGTAGGGGCCACCGTGGGCGGAGCAGACAGGAAAATGTGCAGGTGATCCGGCATAGTTTCCATCTGGATGAGTGTGTATCCGTAAGTGTTGCAGATTTCTTGGATTGTCAGTTTCACGACGTCTTCTACCCTGCCGGTAATTACCTTATGCCGGTATTTTGGGCAAAACACGATATGGTAATTGATATTGTAGACGCAGTGGTTCGTTTTTCCATTTATACCATGATTATAGCACTAGAACAGATGTTTGTGAATACATTTGCCACCCTG
>CAJYBN010000177.1 GCA_913064925.1 uncultured Peptococcaceae bacterium | reverse complement strand
TCCCAACCCGCTGCCGTTGGACGGTATGTCCGCCATTATAACTATCTCGATCCCACCTTCAATTCCCGTCAACCGCATGGTTTCTCTGACCAGGTCGTGCTGTATATCGTCAACTTTAGCCACTACTTCTTTTTTCATGTACCCGACGTAGATCTGATGGTCAAACCTTTTCTTGACAATTACGTAAACGTACTTGTTTATGGCGGTGCTAATTACCTGGCCCCCGTACGCGTTATAAAAATCCGGAAAGTCCGTGCCGCCGCCGGCAAAGCTAATCCGCAAGGGAGTTCTGGTGATAATCATCTCTTGCCTCCACCGCGTACCGCGCCCGATAATTTCAGTTCTTTTTCGGCCCGGGCAAAATAGTCCTCGATTTTACCAAACGACCTCGCCCACTGAACGTAATCTCTGATGATGTCCTCTAAGCCGTACTTAACCGACCAGCCCAGGGATTTCAGCTTAGTATTGTCCGATATAATGTGTCGAACATCTCCCAACCGGAATTCCCCGGGCAACGCCGGCTCTACCGGGACTCCCAGGTATTCCTTAAGCCGGCTCGCATATTCCAAAACCGTTGTGGGCCGGCCGCTGCCGACGTTGTATACCTGGTAATCAGCCTCTTCCTTTTCGAAAACCAGCAGGTTGGCAGCCACTACGTCCTTGATGTGAATGTAATCCCTTTGCATTAAACCGTCCTCGTAAACCACCGGCGGCCGCTCGTTCAATAAGCGCACGGTAAAAATTCTTAAAATGCCTGAATAAGCATTGTAAAAGGATTGCCGGGGGCCCTGGGTAATGGAATACCTCAAGCATACCACCGGAATACCGTGTCTTTTTCCCAGGTTCAAAGCAATCATTTCCTGGGTGTATTTGGATATGGCGTACTGGGTCTGGGGATTAACCACGCTTTCGTCGGTTAAGCGCGCGACGCACGGCCTGCCGCAGTGCGGGCAGACCACATCCCATTTACCCGCCATCAATTTTTCCAGCGGCCTGGCAGGGGGATACACATCCCCGTGCTCCGGGCAGCGGTGCCTTCCTTCCCCGTACACCGCCTGGGAAGAAGCCACGATGATTTTTCGTATAGCAAGTTTTTTCTCCACGATCACTTCAAATAACATGGCCGTGCCCACGGTATTGGTATGAAAAAAATGACTATAATCGGGCAAAAATCCCTGGTAAGCAGCTAAATGAAATACCGCTTCAACCCCTTGCAGGGCTTTGGTCATCGCCGCTTTGTTCCTTACGTCGCCCTCTATGAATTCTACATCCCGGGGTAGATAATCGGGTTTGCCGTCCCTGTGCACCGGCGGCAGCAGGTTATCCAGGACCTTTACCTCGTATCCCCCGTTCAGCAGCGCATCAACCGTGTGTGAACCAATAAAACCCGCCCCGCCCGTTACCAGCACTTTCATTCAATCCCCCCCCCGAATTTAGTAAGCCCCTTTTCCTGTTATCATCACCAGCACGGTCTTCATGAGGATATACAGGTCCATTTTAATGGAACGGTGCAAAATGTAATAAATATCCCTAGCCACCATCTCCTCGAAGGTGGAAACCGACCTTCCCTCCACCTGGTGCAAACCGGTTATGCCGGGCAATACACTCAGCCTGTACTTATGCCAATCGGTGTACAAAGCGTATTCGTACGGGACAGGTGGGCGCGGGCCCACGATGCTCATTTCGCCTTTAATAACATTAATTAACTGGGGAACTTCATCCAGGCTGGTTCTGCGCAAAATCCGCCCCACCCTGGTGATCCTGTCGTCGTTGAAGTACTTGCCCTCCTTGCAGCGGCCTTGAACATAGTCTTGAATGTACTGCCTGTGACCTGAATCATCACTGTTCCATTCCATGGTTCTGAATTTATAATAGGTAAAAGGTACTCCCCCTTTACCTATTACGGTCCCCCTGAAAAGAACAGGGCCGGGAGAAGTCAATTTAATCGCCAGCGCAATCAGCAGCCAGAGCGGGCTTCCAAGTACCAGGACAATAATAGCCAGGGTTAAATCAAGCACTCTCTTGATGCAATCATACATAATAGGATGTGCCGCTTGTAAAATAACTCTTTCATCAATTACTCCGGCATTGCGATTGGGAGGCATAATACCCACTCATCTTCTTACATTTTTTGTTATTTATAAAATAATATGTATAGCCTCGGTTTATTGCCACAGCAACAAATTAGCCATACAAGCTGCCACCGCCCGTACACGCGCGATATGCCGTTGTAACCAAACCGGCAGCAAAGAAATAAAATACACCGAGCAGGGCGAAGAAATACCGCTCCGTGTATAGCATTGGCCATGGCTATCGTTACAAAAGGATACGGGAAGGAAGAAGTGGTTGGCGGTGCTTGCCGGGGCCTAGAAATGGGCTACCGCATAATAGGTATTGCCCACTGCATCGGTTTGGCCGGTGAGGCGGAAGTTATAGCCTCCATATTCGAGCAGTGGTTTACGGTAAAAATAGTATGTTGCAAGGTTTTGGCAAGATAAGAAAAAATGGACCTCTCCCAAATTTTAAGAGGGACCGCTACGAGTCCATGTACACATCCGATGGGACAGGCCACTTGTCTTAACAGGAAAAAAGCGGACCTCAAATTCCTGGTGGACCTATTCGTGGGACACGACATATTATTTACCGAGCATTCTGAGGCCCCGGTTACCACACTGGTAGTCAAGGACTGCGTCTTGTCCCACAATCCCCTGGGGGCATTCATTTTTTTGACACCGGGATGCTGTAATGATAAATTATTTGTAAGCATGATTACACAATAGGCGGGGTGTTTCCATGGTACGCACACAGGTGCAACTTACGGAAGAACAGTTTGCAGCACTGAAGGCGGCGAGTATTGCTGAAGGTGTTTCCGTGTCGGAATTGATACGTATTGCCCTGGACAGGTTTTTAGAAACACGAGGGGCGGCCGGCTTGAAAGAGCGGACCGAGAGGGCAATAGCCGCCGCGGGTAAGTTTAAATCAGGGCTGGGGGACTTGGCGAAAAGACACAACGAATATTTTGCCGAAGCAGCCGGTTATGAACCCGCGGAAACTTCCGGGCAAGGAGAAGAGAAGTGATTCTCGTGGCGGTGGTGTACGTAGATACTTCGGCCTTTTTAGCTGTTTTGGATGCCGATGACCGCTGTCACAGGCAGGCAGCCGCCGTGTGGGAAAAATTGTTGCGGTCGGAAGCCCGGCTGGTATGCAGCAGTTATGTCCTGATTGAAACTTGCGCGCTGGTGCAGCGCCGCCTGGGAATAGATGCCCTGCGTTTGTTCCACGAAGATGTTTATCCGGTACTTGATGTGCACTGGGTTGATTCTTTCCTCCACGGGGCCGGGGTTGATGCTTTGTTAACTGCCGGGCGCAAGCATCTCAGTCTTGTGGATTGCATTAGCTTTGCACTGATGCGCCGGCTGGGCATTAAAAAGGCTTTTGCCTTTGATGCTCATTTTGTGGAACAGGGCTTTGATACGAACCTTCTTTAACTTAAGGTGCCTGTCGTGTCATTGCGGTGGAGCTTGGCGTCCCCTGCTTTACCTCCCTGAATACCGCCAGGGCCATCCTGGAAGTGCTAAGCGATATCCGGGAGGGGGCCGAAATGGAACTGGTTCCGCTGCAGGAAGTACCTTCATACCTTCAATAAGTATAGGAAAAACATTGGAAAACCCCGGACCGTCATGCGGTGACCGGGGTTTGGCCCCTCACACTACCCGGGAAAAATTGAGCCAACCGAGGGCCACCAGGGCCAAAACGGCGTTCTGTAATCCCGGACCGAGCGTGCCCACCACGGCCAGCATACTTTATTGTTTTTGCCACATCTTTCTACCACGTTCAATAATATTATTACATATCCTTATTAACGTACATTTAACGGAACGGGGCAGCATTAAACCCATAGCGGCAGCGTAAACAGCCACAACCGCCAGCAGAGCTGAAACAGTCGCGGTTACAATGGCACCGGATCCCCAGTAATAATAAATACCCCGCTTGACTAGCTGCCCCGCCAGGGAAGCCAGTGCACTGCCGAGGGCAATCCACCAGCTGCCGGTTATCAGCTTCAACAGCCCTGGACCACCGCGGGCCAGCAGAAAAAAAGCCATTATACAATTAATTATCAAATCGGCCGCCGCCACTCCAACATAGCCGTACTTTGGCAAGAAAAAAACGGACAATGACCATAACCCGACCGCCCGCAGCGTGATAAACCAGTTCACCAATCCTATTTGGCCCCGACCGTTAAGTGCCATGCCTACCAGCCACGTCAGGCTATGAAAGGGAACAGCCAGGGAAAATATAACTAAACACGCCACCGCATTGATCCATTTTGCGCCGTAGATCAAAACCACCAGCTCATGGCCAACGCTTGCGATTAAGGCCACCCAAAAAAAATTGAACAAATTAACACTAGTTGTGTAAAAGGTCAAGGTTTTCAAGAATTCGTTTGCATCGTCCTGTAAACGGGAAAACATGGGAAAACTGACCCTGGCTACGTTGTCGACAACCATTAATGGTTTCGAAGCCTGGACGCGGGCCCAAGTCAGGTAACCTACCGCTTGAGGCCCGGCCAGCGCTCCCGCCAGGCCCGGAATAACGGCCGACGTTAACTGGTTGATAATGCTTTGGTATTGAAACGGAACACCAAACCGCAGCAAATGTTTGATGGTAGAAAAATTAAAATTTAACCCAACGGGCCAGGGAGCAAAAATATAAGCCAAAATAACCCCTGCGGCGGTACGCAACAACACGGCCCAGATAAAGCTCCACGCCCCAAACCCCAGCACGGCCAGCGTTACAACCGTAGCCTGGAAAAGCAACGCTTCCACGGATTCAATAACCGCCAGCCTGTCATAAATGAGGCGGCGTTCCATTTGCACCACCGAAATCGATCGCCAGGAAGCCAACAACAGGCTGAAAGACAGGATACGAATGAACCATATTGCTTCGCCCGGCATTTGGGGGTAAAAATCACAAATCGCCGGCGACACAATAAAAATGAAACTAATGGCAAGTAGGAGCAACGCTAGCTGAAATGTAAAAGCCGCCTGCAAGTCTTTGTCCGTTAATTCCTCCTTGCGTTGAATTAAAGAGGCGCCAACCCCCAGGTCGCCCACGTAGGTCAGTACGCCTATTATAAATGAGACAATGGCAAATATTCCAAAATCAGCCGGGTTCAATACCCGGGCCAGCACTATGCCTCCTGCAAAAGTTATTAATTGAATAATGGCTTGACGACCAATGAGCAACGTAATCCCTCTGGAAGACCGCTGCAATATTTCGTTGGCATCCATATGGCCGGACATGACCGTTTTTCCTCCGCCAGGAGATTATGAAATGGACATTGATATACTATGCATACTCTTTCATTTTGCAATTGCACGTGTTGTATATAAATTTTGCCGTAACATCATTGCCGGGGATGGAATAGAATAGTGAAGGATTCTCAGAAGCCGGTTTTCCAGAGGTGTAGGCAGGTACACAATGATCCTGCTGACTAAGTGGCCTGATTATGCCTTCGGTAACAACATATCCATTATCGTTGCTGATACAAATAAAAAAACACCCTGCCATTTCAACATTGCAAGGTGTTTTTTGGTGACCCCACCGGGATTCGAACCCGGGTTACCGCCGTGAAAGGGCGGTGTCTTAGTCCACTTGACCATGGGGCCCCTTTAATAAAAAAGCCGGCAGTTGGATTTGGTTCATCACCGCCCCCAAACCCCGGCTCGGTACCTGTGGTGGGCCCACTAGGAT
>CAJYBN010000176.1 GCA_913064925.1 uncultured Peptococcaceae bacterium | reverse complement strand
CATCACGTCGGTGGTTATTCCGGCTCCCTTGATCTTATCTCGTACCCCGGCCAGCAAATCCCGAAAAAACGACGTAGTGTAACGCCGGCGCATTTTTTTTAGGATATAATCGTCGCCGCTCTGCAGGGGAATATGCACGTGCCGGCAGAACGGCGGGCCGGAAGCCAACAGTTCTAGCAGCTCCGGGGTAACGTCGTGTGGTTCCACCGAACTCAACCGCAGCCTAACCAGCCCGGGTAAAGCAGCCAGCTTCTCCAGCAGCCGGGGCAAATCCATCTCGTCATCCCGTTCCCTGCCATAAGCGCCGGTATGAATACCCGTAAGTATAATTTCCTTAAAACCGCGCGCCAGCAGTTCGCGTGCCCCGGCCAGCACGCTTTCCGGTGCGCGGCTGCGCAAGGGGCCCCGGGCATAGGGTACAATACAGTAGGAGCAGAAATCCTCACAGCCTTCCTGTATCTTTAAATACGCCCGCACCCTGCCCTGGTGGGCTTCTCCCGGTAGCTCCTCAAATTCCCGGCAGCCGGCTATGTCGTCCACCGCCCGCAGCTTGCCTTGTTTACCGGCTTTTTCCACCAGATCCACAATTTCCTTCCTGTGCCCGACACCCACCACTAGGTTCACTCCGTCGATCTTCATCACCTCATCCGGCGCCGTCTGGGCGTAGCACCCCGTTACCGCCACCACGGCCTCGGGGTTGAGCCTACTCGCCCGGCGAATTAACTGCCTGGACTTGCGGTCCCCCAGGTGGGTCACCGTGCAGGTATTAATGACGTAAACGTCGGCCGGGCTGTTAAAATCAACCACCTGGTAACCGCGCCGCCGGAAAAGTTCTTCCAGGGCGGCGGTGTCGTACTGGTTAACTTTGCATCCCAGGGTAACCAAGGCCACCCTTTTGGCAGTCATCAATCCTCTCCCCCCAGGTCGCCCCAGTGGTACATGACCATGGCCACAATCGCCGGACCCGCGGTTTCGGTGCGCAAAATGCGCGGGCCCAAGGTAACCGTAACCGCTCCCCGTCGGCACGCTTGTTCAACTTCCCGCGTTTCCAACCCGCCCTCGGGCCCGATGATTATGTACAATTCATCCGGCCTGGCGCGGCACCGAAGTTCCTTTTTTAAACTGCGGTACCGTTCCTCCTCCCAAGGTACCAGCACAAGCGCGCCGGGCGGAATTGTTTCCAGCGCTGCCGTCCACGAGAGTGGTTCCAGCACCTCGGGCACCAGGGCGCGGCGGCACTGCTTGGCGGCCTCCACGGCAATGCGCTGCCAGCGTTCCCGGCGGGCGGCCTTTTTGCGTTCATCCAGGCGCACCACGCTGCGGTGGCACAAGACCGGCAAAAAAACCGACACGCCCAGTTCAGTACCTTTTTGTATAATGGTATCCATGCGGTCGCCCTTGGCCACGCCCTGCAGCAGTACCACACGTAACGGCGGCTCGCCGCCGGCCGCTTGCCGCAGCATAATCCGGCATATCACGGATCCTGCTTCGATTTGCTCAATGCGGCAGCGGTACAGGCAGCCACTGCCGTCCAGTAATGTAATTATATCCCCCGGGCCCAGCCGTAATACCCTGGCTATGTGACGCGCTTCCCGGCCCGTAATGGTCACGACATCTCCCCGCACGTCACAGGGTTCGATAAAGAACCTGGGCATTTATCCCTGCACCTGCCCTGTAAAATATTGCGGTAGGCGTTGCGGTAGGCGCGCCGTCGCGGTGCGGCCGTTTATCCTGCCGCCGGCTTCCGGCACACCACGGCCACCCAACCGCTGTCCTCTTTTTGCTCTTCGGATACCAGGCCCGCATCCCGCAGCGTCCCGCATACTTCCGCGGCCCGCTCGGTAATAATTCCAGAGGCGATTAAACACCCACCCGGTTTCAGCGCTGCCGCCGCTTCCGGTGCCAGGCGAATTATGGCATCGGCCACGATATTGGCCACCACCAAATCAGCCTCTACTTCCACACCGTTCAACAAATCGCCCCTCTGTACCGTAACCCTGCCGGCCACACCGTTCAGCTCGGCGTTTTTCCGCGCCGTGTGCACCGCCTGCTCATCCACGTCCAGGGCCAGCACCCTTGCCGCGCCCAGCAGCACCGCCGCCACGGCCAGTATTCCCGACCCGGTTCCCACGTCGCACACCGTTTCGCCGCCCCGCACTCGTTCTTCCAGCAGCGCCAGGCACATAGCGGTGGTGGGATGATTGCCGCAGCCGAAAGCCGTACCGGGGTCCAGCTCAATGACAATTTCCCCCGCCCGGACTTCGTACTCCTCCCAGGCAGGCTTAACCACCAGCCGCCGGCCTACCCGTACCGGTTTATAGTAGGCGCGCCAGGCGCCGGCCCACTCTTCTTCCCTGACCATTTTGCTCTGCCAATCCAGGCCGTAGTCCCCCATCCTGCGGGATAGGTCCTCCAGGCAGCCGGCGGCAGAGCTGTCGCAAGGCAGGTAACCCTTTACCGCGACGCCCGGGCTAGAATGAGGCGCGCCCCCGTCTGTCGCACCGGGGCGGCCGATAATGAAGGCGGGGTCTTCAATAACAACCCCGCCCGTACCCATTTCATGAAATATCAAAGCCACCGCGTCCACCAGTTCGCGCGGCACGGTAACAGAAATCTCCAACCACCTGGTCAAAACAACCATCCTCCCAACTGCTAGCCCATGAACGCGTTACGTACTTTCTTAAAAAAACCCTTATCTCTGTTTTCCTTTTTTTGTTCCTCAATGCGGGCGAATTCCCGCAGCAGCTCCTTCTGCCTGTCGGTCAGCTTGGTGGGTATTTCCACCTTTATGTGCACATATTGATCGCCCCGCCCGTAACCGCGTACGTCGGGAATGCCCTTACCCCGCATACGCAACACCGTACCGGACTGGGTTCCCTCGGGCACTCGCAGCTTGGCCTTGCCATCCAGGGTGGGAACCATAATTTCGTCGCCCAGGGCGGCCTGCGCAATGGAAACGGGCACCTCGATAATGACGTCGTTGCCGTCCCGGCTGAAAAAAGGGTGAGGGCGTACGTGCACGTACACAAACAGGTCGCCGCGCGGGCCGCCGCGCAACCCGGGCTCACCTTCGCCGCTCAGGCGCAGCCTGGAACCGTTGTCCACGCCCGGCGGTATTTTGACCTTGATGGTCCTGGTGCGCCGTACCCGGCCGGCACCCCGGCAAGTGGGACACGGTTTTTCAATGACGGTTCCCGTTCCGCGGCAGCGGTCACAGGTACGAGACTGGATTATACGGCCAAAGGGCGTGCTTTGAGTAAATTGTATCTGGCCAGTTCCGCCGCATTGTTCGCACCTTTTTTGGCCGGTGCCCGGCGCCGCGCCGCTGCCCCCGCAGGTACCGCATTCTTCGGTGCGCAGGATCTTAATATCCTTTTCCAAACCAAAAGCCGCTTCTTCAAAGGTAAGCTCAATATCCGCCCGCAGGTCGGCCCCGCGCTCCGGGCCACGGCGTTGCCTTCCACCAGTGCCGAAGAACATGTCGAAGATATCTCCCAAGCCACCGAAATCGGTGCCGAAACCACCGCCGAACCCGCCAAAGCCGCCGAACCCGTTGTGCTGGCCGTCCGTGGCTGCGTGACCAAAGCGGTCATAAGCCTCCCTTTTTTCCGGGTCGCTCAGCACATGGTAAGCCTCGGAAATTTCCTTGAATCTTTCTGCAGCGTCTTTATCGTCCTTGTTGGCGTCAGGGTGATATTTGCGGGCCAGCTTGCGATAAGCCTTTTTAATTTCCTCCTGGGAAGCGTCGCGGGATACCCCCAGGATTTCGTAATAATCCCGCTTTGCCACGGTAATCACCACCTTTTACTGCAAACACCGCGGGGAGGGCATAAAACAGCCCTCCCGCCCGTGGTAATGATTCATTCTATTCTACAATTTTATGCAAAATCCTGTTCCCGTACACTGTTTATTAATCTTTTTTCTTGTCATCATCAACCTCGTATTCCGCGTCAACCACGTTATCCTTTTCTTTGTTCCTGCCGGGTTCCGGGCCGCCGGAGCTCTGGCCGCCCGCGCCCGCCTTACCGGCTTCGGCTTGTTGCTGGTACAGGGTAGCGGTCAACTCGTACAGCGGTTTGGTTAGCTCGTCGATGGCGCTCTTAATTTTCTGGGTGTCATCACCCTTAAGTGCTTCCTTCAACCTTTCCACGGCCTGGTTAACCTTTTCCACCTTGTCCTTGTCCGCCTTGTCACCCAGGTCCCGAATGGTCTTCTCGGCCTGGTAAATCATGCTGTCGGCCTGGTTGCGCAGTTCCACGGCTTCCTTGCGCTTCTTGTCCTCCTCGGCATAACGCTCGGCATCTTTGATCATTTTTTCAATTTCCTCTTCACTTAAGCCCGAGCCGCCGGAAATGATGATGCTCTGCGCTTTGCCGGTACCCAGATCTTTGGCCGACACGTTGACGATACCGTTGACGTCAATGTCGAACGTAACCTCAATTTGCGGCACGCCCCGGGGCGCCGGGGGTATGCCGGTCAGCTGGAAACGCCCCAGACTCTTGTTATCCGCCGCCATGGGCCGTTCCCCTTGCAGCACGTGTATCTCCACTGTGGTTTGCCCGTCGGCAGCGGTGGTAAACACTTGGCTTTTGGAAGTGGGAATGGTGGTATTGCGCTCGATGAGCTTGGTAAACACTCCGCCCAGGGTCTCAATACCCAGGGAAAGCGGAGTAACGTCCAGCAACAAAACGTCTTTCACTTCGCCCGCCAGCACCCCGGCTTGAATGGCCGCGCCGATGGCCACGCACTCGTCGGGGTTAATGCCCTTGTGGGGTTCTTTTTTCAGGTACTGCTTAATGGCCTCCTGCACAGCCGGAATCCGGGTGGAGCCGCCCACCAACAGTATTTTGTTAATATCCTTGGGCTCCAACCCGGCATCGGCCATGGCCTGCCTGGTGGGACCCATCGTTTTCTCCACCAAGTCCGCGGTCAGTTCGTTGAACTTGGCCCGCGTCAAAGTGATGTCCATATGCTTGGGCCCGCTGGCGTCGGCGGTAATGAAAGGCAAGTTAATGTTGGCGGTCATCACGCCGCTCAACTCGATCTTGGCCTTTTCCGCCGCGTCCTTCAGGCGCTGCATGGCCATCCGGTCACCCTTGAGGTCGATGCCGGTTTCCTTCTTAAACTCGCTTAAAAGATACTCCACTATCCGCTGGTCAAAATCGTCGCCGCCCAGGCGGTTATTGCCGCTGGTGGCCTTGACTTCGAACACTCCGTCGCCCAGTTCCAATATGGAAACGTCAAAGGTACCGCCACCCAGGTCAAACACCAGGATGGTTTGGTCTTCCTCCTTGTCCAGGCCATAAGCCAATGCCGCCGCCGTAGGCTCGTTAATGATGCGCAGCACTTCCAGGCCGGCTATTTTACCCGCGTCCTTGGTGGCTTGACGCTGCGCGTCGGTAAAGTAAGCCGGCACCGTAATTACGGCCTGGGTAATCTTTTCACCCAGGTAGGCCTCGGCATCGGCCTTCAACTTCTGTAAAATCATGGCCGAGATTTCCTGCGGGGTATATTCCTTGCTATCTATATTAACCTTGTAATCGCTGCCCATGTGTCTTTTTATCGAAGTTACTGTGCGTTCCGGGTTGCTGATGGCCTGGTTTTTGGCCACCTGACCCACAAGGCGTTCCCCCGTCTTGGAAAACCCCACCACCGAAGGTGTGGTGCGCCCGCCTTCCGCGTTGGGAATTACTACAGCTTCGCCGCCTTCCATTACTGCCATGCAGGAGTTCGTAGTGCCCAAGTCGATTCCTAAAACTTTACCCATTATCTCTCGCCTCCCATACTCGTCTAGGATGGTCCGGGATTATTGCCCTGCGGATTTGGCCACTTTGACCATGGCCGGCCGAATCAGCTTATCCT
>CAJYBN010000175.1 GCA_913064925.1 uncultured Peptococcaceae bacterium | reverse complement strand
CACCGTAAGAACGCGTGCGGCCAGCTATAATATACCCGCCGTCGGTAGTCTGCTGCACGGAGTCGGCAGCATCCCAATCACTTCCTCCGAAAGCCCTGTACCACTGCTGGTTACCGCTGGCGTCGGTCTTGACCAGGTAAACGTCATAATCGCCGGCACCGTAAGAACGCGTGCGGCCAGCTATAATATACCCGCCGTCGGTAGTCTGCTGGACGAAGCCGGCAGCATCAGGATCACTTCCTCCGAAGGTCTTGTACCACTGCTGGTTGCCGCTGGCGTCAGTCTTGACCAGGTAAACGTCACCACCACCGGCACCGTAAGAAAACGTACTACCAGCTATAATATACCCACCGTCGGTGGTCTGCTGGACGGAGTAGGCATCATCCCAACCACTTCCTCCGAAAGTTTTGTACCACTGCTGGTTGCCGCTGGCGTCGGTCTTGATCAGGTAAACATCATAATTGCCGGCACCGTAAGAATACGTACTACCAGCTATAATGTACCCGCCGTCGGTGGTCTGCTGGACGGAGTAGGCTTTATCAGAATCATTTCCTCCAAAGGTCTTGTACCACTCCATTTCCGGCGGGTCTGCAGCCAGTGCTGTGGGTATCTCCCAAACCAAAAGCAACGAAAGACAAATCGCCAAAATTGCCAGCTTTAAAATAAAAATACCGTTCTTCTTTAAGTTCACACATCCTGGCCCGGAAACTCGGGCCGCGGAATTTCCGGGCCTACCCCCTTTCTTTAATAAGATTAAGTCAAGGGATCTTTATCCGATCCCTTTTTAATTAATAGATGCTTACTCCTCAACAAAACCGTCCGAAGTGGTCGCACCTTCGAAAGAGTAGTAAACAGTTTCCGCGTAGTCTTTAACCTTCGGCAGTGCCAGAGCTCCCAGGGCAATGTCTCCCAGGATACCTATGCCCGTTACCAGGGACTTTCCGACAAAACGGAACTGTGCTCGTCTTTCAACCACTCCACTACAGTTTTAAGCATTGAAATTTCTCTCTTTGATTTTGTTGAAAATTATTTTGAGTCGCTGCCTGCTTCAGTCCTCCTTTCCCGGCAATATTCCGGCCTCAAAAAACAAAAGTCCGCACCGGTAAGTTATCAAACTTTCCGATGCGGACTTTCCGCTGTCGGGATATATTAACTTTGCCGGCACGGACACCGACCTGTACTTACAAAAACGGCCACGATAGCTTTGACCGATTGACATCACGGTCTGTTCCTCCCCTGGATTACAACCATCCAATCCTCATAAACGCTGCCTTCTATTTTTACCAAGTTTACCTCGTAGGGCGCAGTTGTTTTTAAACGTGCTGTCCCGAACGCAGTTGTTCCACTTAAATTGCACTGAACAATAGTCCCATCGGGCACCTCTTTTTTGTCTGCGCTTGTCCAGAATTCTATAAGCCAGCGGTTAACTTCAGAACCCAAAGGGTTTATATTTGACGGGGTTCCGTCTGCCACAGTTGCCTCATATGTCAGGTAAGGAAATTTTGAAGTTAAGCTGTCAACCGGGCCTATGCTATCTACCAAAATTTGCACCTTGGCTCCGGCTTTAACTTTCGGTAATTGATCTACTGGCATATTATTAAATATCATAATGTGCGTCGATGGATCTGCAGGGTCGGGTGCTACCTGACCTGGTGGCGGACTAACTATTTCGGATACACGCAACCTTTCCAGGGCGATGACGCAAAAGTCTACCGGAGCAGACCAATTCCCGACCTGATCGTAACTGTCCCAGGTGCGTACCTGAAATGTATACTGATATTCTCCCGAGCTCCATAATGCGCTAGGTTGATCGGGCCGCGTTGAACCGGGTAGCGTAAAAGAGTTGTTAGAACTCATAACTTTGCCGGAATCATAAATAAGCGCACCGTCACTTTTGCGCCTAACCTGTACCTGGTATGCTGACTGTGTGTCGCCGAGGTCATTATCGCTGAACATCCAGGTAAACGTCGGCGTTGATGTGGCGTAACACCCCGCGGGCGGTGGATTAATTACGGGAGCATTGGGCGTATGGTCGGATTCCAATACGACCGCAACCTGTGCTCCGCCGATTATTTTTGGGGTTACAGTATTGTCCGTTGTTTCCAATACGGCCCGCCACTTGACGTTGTTCCCCGGGTTGACCTGAACCCATAGTTCCTGTGTGTTATTTTCCGGCAGTGCCGCGCTGGCATCACTAACCTGCACCCAAGCCCCGCTGTCATAAACTTCGCAATAAGTGTTTACGCCGTCGTTTCTGACGCGCCAGCTCTCTGTCCAATTTGTGCCGTCGGCCGTTACAAACCAGGTTACAGTTGTATTGGCCGGAAGGTCGTGGCGCGCCCTCACGCGGACGCGGTCGGTCAGTCCCGGGTTATAGGATTGCGATTGTGCCACGTCCTGCAGATTGTAAGTATTGCCCTTGACTATATCGTTTACCGTTACGGATAACTGCGGCACTTCCACCATGTTGCTACCGTCAAAGGCGTAGTATTTTAGCTGGTTGCCGTCAACCACAACTCTGTCCCAGGTACCGGGCCTGAAAGCAACTGCCGTTGGGTTTGTAAGACCCGATATCGACAGGACTGAGTTATAAGTCATGGACGACCCGTCAAACTGATAATGTTTTACCTCCGTGCCTTCCACTACGGAAATTTCGCCGGTTTCCTTTACGCAGAATGCTTTCGGATTTACAAGCCCGGTGACTGAAAGGGCCGGGTTCTCGATCAGATCGCTGCCGGAAAAGTTAAAGTACCTTACCTTATCCTTTTCGAGCACGGCCACATCGTAATTATCCGGCACCAATGCGATTTGTAACAGATTTGTAAGCGGCACGCCCGGCTCAAGTATGGTGTTCTCGGCCAGCCCGCTGCCGGTGAAGCTGTAATGTTTGTACTGGCCGTTCACCAGGCCGGCAATATCATTTTCCCGGGTGCCGAGCGAAAGGGCATTAGCCAGCCCGGCCGTTTCCAAGGCCGGGTTCCTTACCATACCGGACCCGTTGAATACGTAGCTCTGCAACTCCGTGGACGTGGCTACCGTAAAGTCCGGCAGGGTATCCAAAGTTGCCAGAGCTAGCGGGTTTTCCCCTGTGTTTATAGACAGAGTAGTATTCTCCACCATCTGCGACCCGTCGAACATGTAAATTGCCACGCCGCTGTTCTTTAGGACGGCGTAAGCCAGCTCGCCGTCGGGCCAGAACGAGATAACATTAGGCACTGCTTTTTTACTCAACGTGATTTCATTGTTTATTGTATCCACATAGGCCGTGGTTACACTATTATCTATAGTGGTCGGGGTATCTGTTGAGTTGATATAATATTCCCATGTCCCAGCTGCATAGCTCCTTACCGGGGCTAATATAAGAAATAGTGAAACTAACGCCGTTATAATTGCAAATTTCCTCACTGACCACCGCCCCCGATGTTAACTTATTTTTCGCTATTTTCCACCCCTTGCAATCAGAGTTTTTTTGCTCTTTCATTCATTAATCTCAACTTTTTTAAGGCTGGTAATTTTTGTTACATAAAAAATCTTTACTTAAAAATACCAAGCGTTATATCCAACATCAAAAGCAGAAAAACAAATATCCCCAACGGTTCAAGATTGACCTTTCCATTATTATTTTTCAGTAATTTCTTGTGCCGATAGAAAACAGCATTGGCCGACCTTGCAAATTTCCTCACTGACCACCGCCCCCGATGTTATTAATCTCCGCTATCCTCCACCCCCCGGCGGTTCGATGGAAATGAATCAATACGATTACATTTCTACCGTCCACATTGTAACTTGCCCGGGCTATGACGTCAGTTTTACTTGCCCAGATCGGTTCCATTTCAAGGTTTTTAACTTTTTGGATTATGCGGCCTTTTTCGAGAATTTGCTTTGACATAATGTGTGCTGTTCTGGCCTGGCCGACGAGATACTCACCGGCTTTATTCCAGTTATTCTTGGCCAGTGCATTAGTATAAGCTGTAAATATTACTTTAAGTTCGTCGATTGGTTGCGTATCCAGTTTCCCCGTTCTGCCGCTAATTGCTCCGGAGAGAAAGCTAACCGGCTGCACTTCAGTAACTTTCCAGCCGTTTTTTTTCTTTAATAGAAGGATGTTATACCAGGCAACATCATAAGTTCCATCCGTTTTCTGAATATCGGCTGTGACGGATACCAGGGCTATGTTGTTGCCGCTGGCAATTACTTTTACGACAACATCCTGCAAAGTCGCAGATAAAACCGGGGCGTTCTCTTGTTGGACAAGTGCGTTATGCACTTTACCTATAGACAATTCTTTGGCCTGCTCAATGTTTTTAGCGCAAAGGTACTCAATGAATTGTTTTACCGTTGATTTTATTTCCCGGTTGTTTACTGTAACCGGCTTAATGAGGTATATGCTTATCCCAAAGATAATTATCAAAGTAAGAAAACCAAGTAAATAAAATCTGCGCAATAATAATCCCTCCCCAAAAATGTTTCTTAAAAAAAAGAAAAACCCCGGTTTTGGTTAAAACCGGGGTTAAATCTTAAAGAATGTATATGAAGTTTGCGCTATATTACCACTGTCCGGTGTTGAAGGGTTATCGCTAACTTCTATTGTGGCTGTTTTTGCCTCGGACGTAGATAAACTGGTTATAGTTATGCTGTTATTGGAAACCTAGCCATTGTCAAGACTACCGCAGGTGACACGATAGCAAATGTTGCTATCTAGTCCGTTACCGGTTGTGCTTATTATTACTGTAAATATAGTACCAGTAGTGCAGGTTGCCCCGTTTTAACCTTTTATTTTGCCTGCGGGGTTTAGTTTTCCCACCTACACCCTCCGCCCGGACATAACACCCGCGCGGCCGCCCAGCGCGCGGGTTCCACTGTCTTATTGCCAACAATTTCAACTGTTTCGTAGTTGGCCACAGCAATAACGCCCGGGCTGTTTAACGTAACTTCTATCGGCTCGCCAGCACCTGCAACGATGGACTGCCTGTCCACGAAAAACGTGGCCGGGAACCCTGAACCTGATAACGGCTGTTCGGTAAGCACGCCGCCGATAAAAGAAAACTTGTGTCCTGCCGGCGCTTCAGGCGCGTAAGTGTCATAGCCGTTATATACCACAAGCACATAATCGGGCGCCTTACCGGCCATGGAGCCCGGCTTGGGCGTCATGTCGGCATTCAAGCCGATGTTCTCGGCCAGTATGCTGCGAAATGTCAGGTGCGCCGCCGCTGCGTTTATAAACGGCTCTCCTGCCGCCTGGCTTTCTTCTGTCACCTGCATGGCCGCCGCCTTTGCTGCCAGCTCCACCGCCCGCTGGAGGTCTATATCCGAACCGGTTACGGCCTGCACGATGCCAATGGACGTTGATACCGTGATCAGGAACAAAGGAATTAGCACAAGTAACCATATAACAGCAAAACCGTCGTTATTTTTGACTTTCCCGCCGGGAAGTCCCCGTCCTGAGCCTTCCTTGCTCGCAAAGCGAGGGCGAAGGGCGGGGATGAAAGGCGTGCCATGTTTTTCCAGGGAACTATTGTTGTGCATTGGTTCCTCCTGTAGAATAAAGGCATGAACTACCGCAGTTGAGGTGAAACTGAAGGATGTCAAGCAATACGTCCAATCCCAGGGTAATCCGTAACAAAAATCTGCGCGGGAAAGCCCACGCTTTTAAGCGTGGGATGAAAGCGCAGTGTTCACCGAACGTATGTTGCCCCTGTATTCCACACCTGATATAATGTAATTGGTGAGCAACAATACAAACTCCTGAGAGGCAGGATTGTATCTTGATTGTCAGACGCGGTTATCGCTTTAAATTAAAAACAACACCGGAAATCAAAAAAACTTTCACGATTATGGCAGGGCACGCACGCTTTGTCTGGAATAAAGCCTTGAAGCTTAATCTAGACCGATTAAGTCGAGGTGTGCCAATCATGCGGTACACCGAGC
>CAJYBN010000174.1 GCA_913064925.1 uncultured Peptococcaceae bacterium | reverse complement strand
GGAATTTGACAGCGCGTTTACTTTTGTTTATAACAAGCGAAAAGGAACGCCTGCGGCGGAAATGGAAGACCAGGTGCCGGACGATATAAAAAGTGCCCGCATACAGGAGCTTATTCAGCTGCAAAACCAAATTACCTTGCGAAAAAACAGGGCAGACGTGGGTAAAGTCTTTAAATGTCTGGTGGAGGGACCGAGTAGGACTAATCCACAAATAATGAGCGCTCGTACAAGAACCAATAAAATCGTTGTTTTTCGGGGACAACAAATAAAGGTGGGTTCAATGCACCCCTTGCGCATTACCGGGTACAGCCTAACTCACCTGGAAGGAGAAGTTATTCCGGCGGAATAACATAATACACATGGGGGTTTGTATATGTCGATTTTGGAAAAAGCATATGAACTGGGCCAGGAAATTGCTGCGTCCAAGGAACTGGCGGAAATGAAAAACGCGGAAATAGCGATGATGAACAATGAGGAAGCCCAAAATTTAATAAAGGAGTTCAACCAAAAACAAAAACAATACATGGAACTGCAAAAGCAAGGCATTCCGTTGACGGAAAGCCAAAAAAACGACGTTCAAGACCTGGAAAAACGCATGCTGGATAATCCTTTTGTTTATAGGTTTTTCCAGGCACAGCAAAACTTTGAAAGGGTATTGCAGGAGATTAACGAAATCATCTCCAAGGCCATAGCCGGCGAACATTCGTCCTGCAGCGACGGTAGCTGCTCCACGTGCGGCGGGTGTTGTGACCACTAAAAACCGCGGGCGGCCTGGTTTCGCACTGTGTGAGCCTTAGAGTTGTCCGGCACGGATTTTGGAGTGAGCGAAGGTAACGGAAGCGCTACTTGTCTAAACTATGACCCCGGTTTTATTGACCGGGGCTTATTTTTCACCATTTTTTCTCTATGGTATAATGTTGCCGGGAGGGAATACCCGTGTCATACACGCCCATGATTCAGCAATATTTACAAATAAAGGAAGAATACCGGGATTATATTTTGTTTTTTCGCATGGGTGATTTTTATGAAATGTTTTTCGACGACGCCGTGACGGCCTCCAAGGATTTGGAGATCGCTCTTACCGCCAGGGATGGAGGAGGCGGCAAAAGGGTTCCCATGTGCGGTGTTCCGCATCACGCAGCGGAGTCGTATATTGCCCGGCTCATTGAAAAAGGCCGCTGTGTAGCAATTTGCGAGCAAATGGAGGACCCCCGCCAGGCTAAGGGTCTTGTTAAAAGAGAGGTTACCAGGGTTATCACTCCCGGCACCGTAGTAGAGGGGCAATGCTTGGAGGAGAAAAGCAATAACTATCTGGCTGCGGCAGTGGTAGAAGAGGATGGCTGCGGGTTGGCTTTCACCGATGTTTCCACGGGCTTATTTCGCGTTACTGAGTTTAACGACCGCGGTGCATTTGACCAGTTAATGGACGAGCTTTACCGCCTGCAGCCCGCGGAAGTGCTGGTTACCAGCCGGGCTGCGGCAGCCATTGGCCCGAAACTGGCTGCAGCCGGGAATACCTTGGTTAATGTTGTGGACAGCCACATGTTTGAACGAGAGCGGGCCGCCGAAGCCATGTACAGCCAGTTTAACCGCAGTTGGATGGACACGGGAGCCGGCCGGCTGGTGCACGGCTTGCGGGCCGCCGGGGCTGTTCTTGCTTATTTGATGCAAACACAGCGGCGCAGCCTCCAGCAAATTAACAAACCTCAGGTTTACTTTACCGCCCAGTACATGCAAATGGACGATGCGACGCGGCGCAACCTGGAACTTACCCGTTCTTTAAAGGACGGGTCGCGCTGGGGCACTCTTGCCTGGGTGCTGGATTACACGGCCACCGCCATGGGCGCCAGGATGCTAAAATCATGGATCGAACAACCGTTGGTGAACCCGAATAAAATAAACGAGCGCCTGGATGCCGTAGAGGAACTAGTGCAAAACTTGCTCGTACGGAAAAAATTAAAAGAGGTTCTGGGAGAAGTGTACGACCTGGAAAGACTGGTCAGCCGCGTTGTCTACGGCAACGCCAATGCCAGAGATTTACTGGCCTTAAGGAAATCGTTCGACGTCTTGCCCGTCCTGAAAAAACTGCTGGCCGACGCCAGTTCCGGGCTTTTAACCGGCATCCGGGAAAAACTCGACGACATGTCCGACGTTAACCAGCTGCTGCACGGGGCCATAGTAGACGATCCGCCGGTTTCCGTCAGGGACGGCGCCATTATTAAAGACGGGTATCACCCCGAAGTTGATCGATTGCGCGCGGCCAGCCGCGACGGCAAGTCATGGTTGGCCCAAATGGAAGCGGAAGAAAGGGAAAAAACCGGTATCAAATCACTAAAAATCGGTTATAATAAAGTTTTCGGCTATTACCTTGAGGTGACCAAGCCCAATTTGTCCCAGGTACCCGGCCACTATGTCAGGAAGCAAACGCTGGTAAACGCCGAAAGGTTTATCACCCCACAGTTAAAAGAATACGAGGATATTATTACGGGCGCCGAAGAACGCCTTACCCAGCTGGAGTACCAATTGTTCTGCCAGTTGAGGGATAAAGTAACCAGCCAGGTTTCCCGTATCCAGGGTACGGCGGAAAAACTGGCCACGCTGGACGTGCTGGTTTCCTTAGCGGAGGCTGCCGAACGGGCGGGCTACGTTCGCCCACAGGTTCAGGAGGGCGGGAAAAAGATTATTATCAAGGACGGCAGGCACCCGGTGGTGGAACGGGTGCTGGGGGTCGGTAATTATGTGCCCAACGATACGCTGTTGGATGAACGCAACAGGTTGATTTTACTGACCGGTCCCAACATGGCCGGTAAAAGCACCTATATGCGCCAGGTAGCGCTAATCGTGCTTATGGCTCAGGCAGGGAGTTTTGTGCCGGCGGCCAGTGCGCAAATCGATATAGTTGACCGCATATTTACCCGCATCGGCGCGTCGGACGACCTGGCGGGCGGCCGCAGCACATTCATGGTGGAGATGAGCGAGTGCTGTAATATTGTCAACAATGCCACCGGTTCAAGCTTGATAATCATGGATGAGGTGGGCCGGGGTACAAGTACGTACGACGGTATAAGCATCGCCCGGGCTCTGGTGGAACATATTCACAACGTCATCGGCGCGCGAACACTATTTTCCACTCATTATCACGAGTTGACGGATCTGGACAGCCTGCCCGGGGTGAGTAACTATACCATGACCATAAGGGAAAAAGGCGAAGAAGTAATTTTTTTACGCAAGGTGGTGCCGGGCAAGGTAGACAAGAGTTACGGTATTCAAGTTGCCCGGTTGGCCGGTTTACCCGACCCGATTTTAAACAGGGCGAAAAAAGTGATGGCGGACCTGGAAAGGCGCAATAGCAACGGCGCGGCCGTTAACGTAGATTATACCGAACCGCCGCCTGCGGGCCGGTGCAACGGCTGTACTGCTTTAGCTTTATGGAAAAGGCTGCAACAAACCGACGTGCTGCGCATTACCCCCATGCAAGCCATCAACCTCCTGGCCCGCTGGAAACAAAAAGTTAAAAACGAAGCGGCGACTGACAGCAAGTTATTGCAGGATAATGACATGGGTTCGGAGAATTCATAATTTTAAATTTGTATGCTTTTTAGGGGCGGGGGGTGGAGAGACATGTACATCGGTATAGATGTGGGAGGAACCTGCACCGATGCTGTATTGTTGGATGACGGCCTGGTGAGGGCTACTGCCAAAGTTCCCAGCAGGGAAGATATTCTTTCCTCCTTGTTGGAAGCTTTAGACCAAATAATGAAAGGGGTACCCGCCGAACTGATTGAGCGGGTGGTTTTTAGTACCACGCTGATCACGAACCTGGTAGCAGAGAAAAAATATGACCCTGTAGGGTTGATCTTAATCCCCGGACCCGGTTTATGCTGTTCCTATTTCCATTATAACACCGACACCTTCATCCTGTCCGGTGCCATTGATTACAGGGGACGGGAGATCATGCCCTTGCGCCATGAAGAGATAGAAAACGCCGTGCAAAAGCTCAGCGACAAGGGTTACAAAAAAGTGGCGGTGGTTGGTAAATTTTCCGTACGCAACAACAAACACGAGCAAGAAGTCGCTGCTTATATCAAATCGCGCTTTCCCCAGTGGCAAGTGGAAATGGGGCACCAGGTGGCCGGCCAGCTAAATTTCCCCCGCCGTGTAGTTTCCACCATGTTAACCTGCGCCACCAGGGATAAGTATTCTTTCTTCGTCGATTCCGTAAAAGAAGCGCTGGCCAGGCGCGGCATAAAAGGAGCGGTATTTATTTTAAAGGCAGACGGCGGCACCATGCCGTTGAGTAAATCCACCGGCATACCCATAGAAACCATCTTCAGCGGCCCTGCCGCCAGCACGCTTGGCGTGCAAGCGCTGATCCCGCCGGGGGAAACGTCGGTGGTGGTGGATATAGGCGGCACAACCACCGACCTGGCCCTGATACTAAGCGGCCAGCCCCTGTTGTCCTCCAGGGGGGCGCCGGTAGATGACCAGCTTACCCATGTGCGCGCGCTGGCTGTCAAGTCGGTACCCGTGGGCGGTGATAGCATTGTCGAGCGGGTGGGGAAAGAAATATTGGTTTATTCGGAGAGGCTGGGGTTGCCGTACAGCCTGGGCGGGCCCATGCCTACTCCCACGGATGCCTTGCGCATACTGGGGCTTACCCAATTGGGCGACGAGAAAAAGGCTAAGGCGGCCATGGAAGAGCTGGGCAAGCCGCTGGGGATGAGCTGCAGCGAAGTGGCCCACCACATTATCAACCTGGTGGTAGATATAATCGCCCGGGAAATTGAAGATATGTTTTTGCAATGGGAACAGGAGCCCGTTTACCGGGTATGGGAAGTTCTGCAGAAGCGTAAAGAAAGGCCCAGTATGGTTGTGGGCGTAGGAGGCGGTGCTGCCGGTTTTATTGCCCAGATAGCCGCCAAGATAGGTTGTTACCCCGTCATACCCCCTTACGCTCCCGTGGCCAACGCCATAGGTGCGGCCGTAGCCCTGCCCACCTTGCAGGTTAGCCTGCGGGCTGACACAGAACAGGGCTATTACACAGTTGAGGAGGAAGGGTTCCAGGGTAAAATTGAAAAAGACCCCTTTACCGAAGAAGATGCCATGCTCTTGGCCAATGAATGGCTTAAAAAACGGGCGACAAAGTACGGTTTGACGCAGTCGGTGGAGAAAACCGAAGTTACCCGCCGGGATGTTTTTACTATGGTACGCAACTGGATAACTACCGGCAGGATTTATGATATATGCGTTCAAACACCAAGAGGGATAATGGGTCATATTGGTACAAGGGGTGAGTTTTAAAATGTCCGTTGACAAAACAGGACTCATATTTTTCCCGGCTTTTGATTGGGCCATATCCCCTACCCACCCGGAGCGGGAAGAGCGCTTGTTGTACACGCGCGACCAGATCTTTGAAGAGGGCGTTATGGATTTGCCGCAGATCCAGGAATACGCGCCTCGCCTGGCCAACATGCACGACATAGCCCGCACTCATTTCTGTGTACCGCGGGTCCAAAGCCAGGTTACGGAGGCGCACCTGATTGCCGCCGGCTCAACTCTCCAGCTGGGGGACAGTCTAATAAACGGGGAAATAAAAAACGGTTTTGCTTTGGTGCGCCCGCCGGGTCACCACGCCATGCGCGTGGTGTACGGCAACCGGGGTTTCTGCAGTATCAATAATGAAGCCATACTTGTTGAGTACCTGCGGCGCCGCCATGGCATAAAGAAAATTGCCATAGTGGACTCGGATGCGCATCACGGCGATGGTACTCAGGACATTTTTTACCATGACCCCGATGTACTATTTATTTCTTTTCACCAGGACGGCCGGACAATTTTCCCTGGTACCGGTTTTACGCACGAGCTAGGTGGCCCGGGTGCTTACGCCAGAACGCTGAATGTACCGCTGCCCCCGGGCACTACCGACGAAACC
>CAJYBN010000173.1 GCA_913064925.1 uncultured Peptococcaceae bacterium | reverse complement strand
TTGGCCGACATCCACCGGCTGCTCAACGTGCTGCACCGGCTGGTGGACGCCGGCGACACCGTGCTGGTTATCGAGCACAACCTGGACGTCATCAAGACCGCCGACTACATCATCGACCTGGGCCCCGAGGGCGGCGACCGCGGGGGAGAAGTGGTGGCGGCGGGGACCCCCGAGGAAGTGGCGCAGTGCCCCCATTCCCACACCGCCCGCTTCCTCAAGCAAGCCTTAGCGGGCCATAGGGGGTCAGGCCTTTCCTAAATACCGTAGGGGGTCAGGCCTTTCCTAAGCAGGCCTTTCCTAAGTGGTATAAATGATTGTGCTTATTCAAAATACGGGAGGTTCTTCCGATAATCTTCCGAATAATTATTAAAGATTAAAGATAATTTTATTAAAGATTAAAGATAATTAAAGATAAACTATAAACTATGGCCAACCGGCAAAGCATACAAAGCATAATTGACAATTGACAACCGTTGCAACAGCTGGTGGTTGTACCAAAGAAAAAGGGGTGTCGTATAAAAGCCATGCCGCGCAAGCCTAGAATACATGTGGCAGGAGCCTTTTATCACGTCATGGCCCGGGGCAATCGCAAACAACCGGTTTTTCACGATGAGGAGGACTACCATATTTACCTCAGGCTGCTGAGAAAATACAGCCAGCGCTACGATACTGAAATACACGGATACGTGTTGATGCCCAACCACGTGCACTTTTTGCTGCGGGTAGGAGAAGTCCCCCTGCCTAAGTTCATGCAGGGAGTCCAGCAGAGCTATACCCAGATCTACAACAAGCGTTACGAGCAGGTGGGTCACTTGTTCCAAGGTCGCTATAAATGCCTATACGTAAATAAGGAAGCTTATCTGTTGGAATTAATACGCTACATCCACCTCAACCCCGTCAAGGCGGGACTGGTGGCCGACCCGCGGGACTACCGCTGGTCCAGCCAGGGGGAGTATTATGCGGACAAAGGAGAGAGGTGGGTACAAACCGGTTTTATCAAGTCCCTGCTTGCCCAGTACGGCGGTACGGTTATCGACGATTACCAGCTGGTACCCGAATCCATTGCACTACTGGAGGAATCGGAGCTTGCCGGCGCGGACGGGCAGCAAAGTAAGCAGCAAGGCGGGCAGCAAGGTAAGCAGCAAGGCGGTCAACGAGGCGAGCGTCAAGGTGGGCAGCTTGCCGGCGAGCAGCCGAGCGGGCACCAAATCAGGCAGCCGAGCGGGCAACAAATCAGGCAGCCGGGCGGGCACCAGGCCGGGGGGCAGAACGGCGAACAGCAGCGTGGGCAGTTGGTCGAGAGGCAGCAGCAAGGCGGTCGGCTGAATGAGAGGCATCTAGGCGGACAGCAGGGCGGGTGGCAGCAGCAAGGCGGGCAGCAGGACAAACACCAAGGCGAGCAACTGGGCGAGCAGCAAGGCTGGTGGCAGCAAGGAGCCCCTCCTTCCCAGCCGGAACCCCGGCCAACCATGGAGGCTGTCCTTGCTGCGACGACCGCCTCCGCCGGGGTGGCGCCCGAAATTATGCTTGGCCCAAGCCGCGCCAGGCAGGCGGTGGAGGCCAGGTACTTGCTGGTGTATGCGGCATGCCGCCTTTGCCGGTACTCCCTGCAGGACGTGGCGGCCTTTCTCAACCGCTCCGTATCTGCTGTATCTAAGTGCTTACACCGGGCCGAAGAGAAGTGGGGTATTGCCGGGGACGACACCCTGCACCGCCTGGAACAACAACTGAAGCAACAACTTTACCCGCTTAACGCAAAAGATAAAGCGGCGCAATAATTAATAGGGCAATAATCACAGTGAACGATCCCGTATAAAGAAACAAATCAGAAGAAAAGATAGCTTGCCTTTATCACAAAATTTTAATTATATAATAATGATTTTGCTGCAAAAACCCTTATTTAGCTCAATTTAAAACTACATATTGTAGTATTAGTTATGAAAAACACAATATATAGAATAATTTCATTGAAAATAAGCTTTTCGCAGTGAAATCATAATTACATTGAGAAAAAACCTGCTCCTTCCTAAAGAAGCCAAGCTATAATTAATAGTGAAAGAACACGCACATAAAAACAAATTAATAAGAAAAAAAGAAAAAAGAATTGCTTTATCACAAAATCGTAATTCTGCAATAATTACATTTAGGAAAGTTTAGGAAAGGCCTGACCCGTTACGGTAGTTAGGAAAGGCCTGACCCGGGGGTGACGGGGTGATGTTGTTGCGAGAGAAGCTGGGGCAGCTGCCGGAGGGGCCCGGGGTGTATTTATTCCGGGACGCGGGCGGCAGCATCATTTACGTGGGCAAGGCGGTGTCCCTCAAGCACCGGGTGCGCTCCTACTTCGGCGCCGCCGCGGCCCGCGACCCCAAGGTGCGGGCCATGATGGAGCGGGCCCGCGACCTGGAGTACATCTCCACGGACTCCGAGGTGGAGGCCCTCATCCTGGAGGCCAACCTGATCAAGGAGCACCGCCCCCGCTACAACGTGTTTCTCAAAGACGACAAGAGCTACCCTTACCTCAAGGTGACCCTGAACGAGGAGTTCCCGCGCGTGTTCATCACGCGCCGGGTGATGAAGGACGGCGCCCGCTACTTCGGCCCCTACACCCAGGCGGGGGCAGTGCACGAGACGCTGCGCCTCCTCAAGCGCATTTTTCCGCTGCGCTCCTGCAAGCAGAAGACCCCGGCGCCGCGCAGCAGGCCCTGCCTCAACTACCACATCAAGCGCTGCCTGGGGCCCTGCTGCGGCCTGGTTACTCCTGCGGAATATCGCCGGGCGGTGGACGGCGTGCTCCTGTTCCTGGAGGGCAAGCAGGAGGAACTGGTGCACGACCTGCGCGCGCGCATGGAGCAGGCCGCGGCAGACCTGGCCTTTGAGCGGGCCGCCGAGCTGCGCGACCAGCTGCAGGCTGTGGAAAAGGTCATCGAAAAGCAGAAAATCACCTCCGCCGGCCGCGAGGACCGCGACGTGGTGGCCATGGCCCGGGGCGACGGCGGCGGCGACGGCAAGGCTGAAGCCGAGGCCTGCGTGATGATATTCTTCGTGCGCGGCGGCAAGCTCATCGGCCGGGAGCACTTCATCCTGGACGACACCGCCGGCATGGAGCGGGCCGGGGTGCTCACCGCCTTTCTCAAGCAGTACTACCTGCAGGCCGAGTTCATCCCCCGCGAGGTGCTGGTGGAGGACGTGCTGCCCGCGGAAATCGAAGTGCTGGAGCGCTGGCTCACCGAAAAGCGCGGCGCCCGGGTGCACGTAACCAGGCCCCGCCGCGGCGAAAAGAAAAAGCTGGTGGACCTGGTGGCCCGCAACGCCCTGCTGGTGCTGGAAGAAGTGCGGGCCGGCCGGCGGGCGCGCCGCGAGGACCTGCGCCGGGCGCTGGAGCAGCTGGCCGGCGCGCTGGGGCTGCCCGCCGCGCCCTACCGCATGGAGTGCTTCGACATATCAAACATCCAAGGGGCCGAAATGGTGGCCTCCATGGCGGTGTTCGAGGAAGGTAAGCCGGTCCCGCAGCAGTACCGCCGCTTCAAGATCAAAACAGTGGCGGGCCCGGACGACTTCGCCTCCATGCGCGAGGTGCTGGGGCGCCGCTTCGCCCGCGGCCGCCAGGAGAGGGAGCTGGTCAACACCGGGCAGCTGTCCTCCAGGCAGGCCAAGTTCCACCGCCTGCCCGACCTGGTGGTGGTGGACGGCGGCAAGGGGCAGCTGTCTTCCGCCATGGAAGCCATGCGGGAGCAGGGGTTCGGGCACATCCCGGTCTGCGGCCTGGCCAAGGAAGAAGAGCTGGTCTACCTGCCCGGGCGCCCCGACCCCGTGCGCCTGCCCGAAGGCTCGCCGGCACTCCGCCTGCTGCAGCGCCTGCGCGACGAGGCACACCGCTTCGCCGTCACCTACCACCGGCAGCTGCGGGGCAAGCGCAACCTGAAATCCATGCTGGAGGAAATAGAAGGCATCGGCGCAGTGCGGCGACGCGAACTGCTGCGGGCTTACGGCTCGGTGGAGAAAATCCGGCAGGCCGGTCTCGAAGAGCTGGCTTCCCTGCCGGGCATGAACCGCCGCGCGGCCCGCGCGGTTTACGAATTCTTCCGCGACGAGAGCCATACAGATACGGAGGTATCCCATTGACCAATACCAAATCCAAATACAAGCTGCTGGCCGTCGACCTGGACGACACGCTGCTGGACGCCAACCTGAACGTGCCCGGGCGCAGCCGCCGCGCCATCGCGCTGGCCCTCCAGGCCGGGGTGAGGGTGACCCTGGCCACCGGCCGCATGTACCGCTCGGCCCTGCCCTTCGCCCGTCAGCTGGGGGTGGAAGATTACCTCATCACCTACCAGGGGGCCCTGGTGCGGCACGCCGCCACGGGGGAGGTGCTGTTTCACCGCCCGGTGCCCCTGGACCTGGCCCTGGAGGTGCTGGCTCTGGTGAAGCGGTACGGCTACCACGTCAACATCTACCTGGACGACTTTCTCTACGTGGCCGAACACAGACCGGAAAGCGCGCGGTACGCCGCCCACTCCCGCATCCCCCTGGAGGCCGTGGGCGACCTGGCCGCCTTCCTGAAAGAACGGGGCCAGGACCCCACCAAGGTGCTGGTGGTGGCCCGGGAGGAGCAGCTGGACGAGCTGGCGGCGGAGGCGCGCCCCCTGTTCGGCGGCGGCCTGCATATCACCAAGTCCAAGCCCCACTTCCTGGAGTTCTCCCATCCCCTGGGCAACAAGGGTTACGCCCTGGCCGCCATCGCTGCCCACTACGGCGTGGAGCGCGAAGAAATCATTGCCGTGGGGGACAGCTACAACGACATCGAGATGATCGAGTACGCCGGGCTGGGCGTGGTGGTGAGCAACGCCCGCCCCGAGATCAGGGAGCGGGCCGACTTCGTGTGCCCCTCCAACGAGGAGTGCGGCGTGGCCGAAGTGGTGGAAAGGTTTATACTGGGATGACGACGCGACGAGCCCACCCGAACTGGTCGTACCCGGGTACCGGCTGGTGAAGGGTTTATATTGGGATGATGACTCGATGACGACGCGATAAGCCCGCTCGAACCGGTCGCGCCTTGCGTGCCGGCGGGCGGAAAGGTTGATACCGGGGTGATGAGAGATGAACGCCAAGCGGGACCTGCTGGCGGGCGTGGACCTGGGCGGCACCAAGATACTCACTGTGCTGGCGGACCGGAGCGGCCGCGTGCTGGCCCGGGTCAAGGTACCCACCGAAGCCTCCCGGGGCCGGGACCAGGTCATCGACAATATCGTGGAAACGGTGCACGCCGCGTGCCGCCGGGCCGGCGTCCCCTCCGCCGCGCTGGCGGCCGCCGGCGTGGGGGCCCCCGGCCCCCTGGACCCGGAGCGGGGACACGTGCACTTTGCCCCCAACCTGGGGTGGCGGGACGTGCCCCTGGCCGCCATGCTGCGGCAGCGCCTGGACCTGCCCGTTTTCCTGGACAACGACGCCAACCTGGCGGCGCTGGGCGAGCACGTTTACGGCGCGGGCTGCGGCCTGCCCGACATGGTTTACATCACCGTCAGCACCGGGGTGGGCGGCGGGCTCATCCTGGGCGGCAGGATTTACCACGGCGCCGGCGGCGGGGCCGGGGAAATCGGGCACGTCACCGTGGACCCGGAGGGACCCCCGTGCCGCTGCGGCAACGCGGGCTGCCTGGAGGCGCTGGCTTCCGGCACGGCCATGGCCCGCCGCGCCGCCGCGCTGGTGGAAGAAGGACGGGGCGCCGGCATCCTGGCCGCCGCCGGGGGCGACAAAAGCCGCATCACCGCCCGGGCGGTGGCGCAGGCCGCGGCGGCCGGCGACCCCGAGGCGCTGGTGATACTGCGCGACGCCGGGCGCTACCTGGGCGTGGCGGTGGCCGGCTTGGTCAACCTGCTGAACCCGGCGGCGGTGGTGCTGGGCGGCGGGGCCATGCAGGCCGGCGCGCCCCTGTGGGA
>CAJYBN010000172.1 GCA_913064925.1 uncultured Peptococcaceae bacterium | reverse complement strand
ATCCAGTTCGTTGACCGTGGGCCTTTTACATGCGTTTTATCTGTACCGGGGGCGGAAAGTGAGCCGCGAGCGTTTGGCCCGTGAGGCCTGCCGGGTGGAAATAGATATCCTGGGCAAGCCCATTGGCAAACAGGACCAGTATATTGCCTCCTACGGCGGCTTAAAGCACATTATTTTTTCCCCCCGCGACAAAGTTCACGTTCGTGAACTGGCGCTGCCCGCATACCAGCGCAAGCGGCTTGCCGGCAGCCTGATGCTGGTTTACACCGGCATCAGCAGAAAGGCGGAAGACATTCTGGCGGATCAGAAAAAGAAAATCCCGCAGTCCCGGCCGCTGTTGCTGGCCATGAAACAACAGGTGCTGGAGTTGAAACGGGCGCTGGAGAGTGGAAACCTTGAACTCCTGGGGCACCTTCTTCACCAGGCTTGGGAGAACAAGAAAAGACTGTCCGACAATATCTCCAACCCCGAAATAGACGCCCTTTACTATGACTGTATTAAAAACGGGGCGCTGGGTGGGAAAATATGCGGCGCAGGGGGAGGGGGTTTTCTGCTGCTTTATTGCCCCCCGGAAAAACAAGAACGGCTGCGCGGCGTGCTGGGCAAGTCCAGGGAGTTGAGTTTTGATTTCGCGGACGGCGGTACGGAAGTTATTCTTCAAGCACAGGATGGATAGCTAAATTCTGCCCGTGGGGGTAAAACAAATTGAATAAGCAATTTATTGAAAACTATCTTCATGATGTCAGCAAACTGGTGCGGAGAATACCCATACAGGCAATAGACATGGCGGCCCGGAGCATTTTATCCTGCGCCGTCAGGGGCAACACAATATTTGCCATCGGCAACGGCGGCAGCGCATCAACGGCTTCCCACTTTGCCTGCGACCTGGGCAAGGGAACCCGTTCAACGCAAGGACCACTGGTTAAAGCCATAGCCTTGACGGATAACATACCCGTCATAACCGCCTGGGCCAATGACACTTCCTATCAAAACATCTTCAGTGAACAGCTCAAGCCGTTGGCCTCAAAGGGGGACGTCCTGCTGGCCATCAGCGGCAGCGGCAATTCGCCCAACATTATTAACGCTGTGGAATACGCCAATTCGGCGGGTGTGCTAACCTTGGGCCTGGCGGGCTTTAGCGGTGGAAGGTTGAAAGAATGCGCCAACATTTGCATCATCGTGCCTTCCGATAACATGCAGCAAATCGAAGATGCCCATTCTGTGTTATGCCACCTGTTCGCCTCGTACGTCAGGGAGGCTCTGCAATATGAAGGCGGTGTTTCTTGATCGTGACGGGGTTATCAACAGGAACCTGAAAAACGACTACGTCAGGAAAATTCATCAGTTCGAGTTTTTACCCGGCGCGATAGAGGCCGTAAATCTGCTGGCTTCGGCCGGGCTGCAGCCTGTGGTGGTGTCAAACCAGGCGGGGGTGGGTAAAGGTTTGATGGAAGCGCGGCAGCTGAGGGAAATTGACAGGTGGATGAAAGAAACAATCGGCCTGTCAAAACGGCTTCATACCTACTATTGCACCCATGCTCCGGAAGATGGGTGCGCCTGCCGCAAGCCGAAACCGGGCCTGCTTTTGCAAGCTGCTGCCGACCTGGGGTTGGAGCTGAGCGAAAGCTATCTGGTGGGAGACAATATCACCGACCTGCAAGCGGGCCAAACCGCCGGATGTCAAACCATATTGGTGCTGACCGGCCTGGGTCGAGAACAGTTATCTAAGCCGGCCTTGGATGGATTGGATTCGTTTTTTGTCGTGCCCTGTTTGCTGGATGCAGTTAAGTTGATTATTTGCTTTGAACAGCGAGGAGGGTGGTAATTTGGGCATCTGGGTATGGGCAGCGCTGTTATTGGTTTTGGCTGCCGCGGCCAGCAGCGTGTTATTCGTCGTAAAAACGTTCGGCCGGGGCAACTTTTCATTTAAATTTTTTTTGTGGTGCTCAGTTATGTGGGGGGCGGTGTGCGGCATGGTAATAGCAAAACCCGCCTCTCAAATACCCGCAGCGCAGGAGACGCTTTTCCTGCCCCTGGAAACACTTTCCTCTTCCCCATCTGCCGGAAGCGCTACCGCCGGAGATGGGTGGGCGGCTCCTCCCGCCGGCAGTAAAAACGGCGGCAAAAAAAGAAACATCGTTCCCGAAGAAGAAAGGTGGGCCAAAATAATTCATCCCCTGGGTGTATTGTTAAGGGCGGAGCCGAGCGAGGAGGCGGATGTGCTGTACGGCTTAGCCGTTAGCCAGCTGGTGTTACTGGAAGAAGAGCAGCCGGTGGAAGGCTGGGTTAAAGTGATAGTAGTTGAAGGCGGTCTTGCCGGTTGGGTTCCGTGCGACTGCCTGGTGGAACTGCCCATAAACTCGCGAGGCGAAAATAACGACCATAAAAAAGACGACCGGGTGGGGAGCGGCACTGGAAAAAACAACGGGAGATAAGGACATGAAAAAGGTGCTTGTTACCGGAGGGGCCGGTTTTATCGGCAGTAATTTCATATGCTACATGTTAAATAAGTATTCCGACTACCGGATAATTAATCTTGACAAGTTAACATATGCGGGAAACCTGAAAAACTTGCAAAGCGTGGAGAACAACCCCCGTTATACTTTCGTCCGCGGCGATATCGCCGACAGAATACTGGTGGATAACCTGGTCGGGCAGGGGATTAATTATATTGTGAATTTCGCTGCCGAGTCTCATGTGGACCGCAGCATTCAAGACCCGAGCCTGTTTTTGTGTACCAACGTGCTGGGCACACAGGTTTTGCTGGAAGCCGCCAGAAAGCATAAAGTGGAAAAATACTTGCAGATTTCCACTGATGAAGTCTATGGCTCGCTAGATGAAAACGATTTTTTTACCGAAGACACTCCCCTTGCTCCAAACAGCCCTTATTCGGCCAGCAAGGCGGGGGCTGACTTGCTGGTACGGGCTTATCACAAGACTTACGGGTTGCCCGTTAATATCACCCGCTGCTCTAATAACTACGGCCCTTATCAGTTTCCCGAAAAACTCATACCGTTGTTCATAACCAACGCTTTGCAAGATAGAGAACTACCTTTGTACGGAGACGGGTTAAACGTAAGAGATTGGATTCATGTTTACGACCATTGCCGGGCTGTCGACCTGGTTTTACACCGGGGAAAAAACGGAGAGATATACAACATTGGCGGAAATTGTCAAAAGACCAACTTGGAAATTACCCTGACGATACTAAGTATACTTAAAAAGCCCCGCTCTTTGATTAAATATGTTCCGGACCGGCCGGGGCATGACAGGCGCTATGCCATTGATACCCGTAAAATTGAAAGGGAACTGGGCTGGCAGCCTCGTTACAGTTTTGAGCGGGGCATCAGGGAGACCGTCAAGTGGTATCTTGAGTACAGGGATTGGTGGGTTAGGGCCAAGCACAGAACCGCCGGGGGGGATGAAAGTGATTGAAGGAGTCCGGGTGAAAAAACTTACCAGGCATTGTGACGACCGGGGATTTTTCATGGAGATATTAAGGGATGATGATAATTTGTTGTCCCGTTTCGGTCAGGCTTCCATGTCCAAAACATACCCGGGGGTGATTAAAGCTTTTCATTACCACGAGTTGCAGGATGATTTGTGGTTTTTTCCCGTAGGCAACGCCCAAGTGGTGCTGTACGATTTGCGAGAGGGGTCAAGGACCAGGGGAGAAACCAACGTGTTTTACATGGGGGAAGACAACCCCATTCTGCTGTTTATTCCCCGCCTGGTGGCCCACGGGTACAGGGTGCTGGGCCACCGGCCCGCCGTGATCATTTACTTCACCACCAGATCTTATAATCAAAAGGCCCCCGATGAAAAAAGAATCCCCTGGGATGACCCATCCATCGGCTTCGACTGGCAAACAAAAAACAGGTGACCGGATGGGCACGGCAAGTGACCGTGCAGTAACGGAAAAAGTTTAGCTATCATAGTATGCTATAAAATTCCTGTTCAGGAGGGTCATATGCCGGGACGCAAGCCAGGGGAACTGCCTGAAATAGACATCGAATTATTAAGTTCCCAGCAGAGATTGATTTATCAAATGGCGCGGGAGGGTATCCGGTATAACCAAATTGCGCAAAGGCTGGGCATTAAGATCAGCCAAGTTACCAGCCAGCTGTGCCGGATTCGCAAAAAAGCCCGGTTCAGGGAAAGTGTTGGCCAAAACGGGCCGGAGGCCGGGCGTATTCTAAACGAAAACCAGCTCGTTTCGCCGGCGGAGGAGTTGAAAAGGAAAATCTGCACCGACCCCGGTTTTTTCAGCCTAATGCGCAAAAAGTACGGCTCTGACGAAGTGTTGCCCCGGGAAGACGCCTTGCGCCTAGCTTGCACCGGTGAGGGCAAGAACAGTAATACATTTATAATAAAAAAAATAAAAATATTGTCTGCAGCCGGCAAGGCAGGGCAAAACAACCGGGTGGTGGTTAAATTGGATCGTTACCAGAAAAAAATAGCTGCCCCGTATCTCAAACAAAAGAAAATTTACCCCGTGGTGACCCACTGGGATGACGGCAGCAGCCTGTTTGTTATGAGCAAGGAGGAACTGGAGGGGCTCAAGAGGGAATTGTGCTGCTCCGGGCAACAATAAGGTGAGCGGCAGGGGTGGTTCGGCATCGATGAGCACGCCCAGGGTCAGCGTTTGCATCCCCACTTTTAACCGCGCCGGGTACCTGGCGGAGGCCATGGCCAGCGTACTGGCGCAGACTTACGGGGACTTTGAGTTGATTATTTCCGACAATGCCTCCACGGATAACACTGGCGAAGTGGCGGCTTCATTTAACGATTCCCGCGTCCGTTATTACAGGAATCCCGTCAATATCGGCATGGCACCTAACTATAACCGCTGCCTGGAGCTGGCGCGGGGAGAATATATCGCCTTTGTTTGCGATGATGACCTGTGGCTGCCGGATTTTCTGGCCCGGACGGTGGAAGTGCTTGACCACCACCCCCGCGTAGGCGTGGTGGGATGCGATATACAGCTAATGGACGCGGGCGGAAAGCCCTTTGCCCTGGTCAGCCGGCGCCATGCCGGGAAGCGAAGGCTGAACCCCGCGGTAACGTGCGCCGAAGGACCCAGGAAAAATTTCCTGGAGTTTGTGGTGCTGAACCCCTGCGGCATCGGCTTTATGGCTTCACTGATCAGGCGCCAGTGTTACCGGCAGGTAGGACCGTTTGAAAACGTGATCTGCATGGACTGGGATATGTACATGCGCATTGGAGAAGCGGGCTGGTGGGGTTACTGGATCGCCCGGCCGCTAGCCCGGTACCGCTGCCACGGCCAGATGGGAAGCAATGACCGCCTGCGTATGGCGCAGGATGTGATTAAAATTTACGAATCAAGAAAGTTTGGAAACCGGCGCCTGGAGCGGGAAAGAATCGCCATTTTGTGTACAAATTATGCCAGCCGGGGGCTGGCCCGGCTGGAAAATGGCGGGGATAACCGGGAGGCCAGGGCCGACTTTTACCGGGCTATCGGCTTGAATTTTTTTTACGCGCGGGCCTGGGCCAGCTTGGCCATAAGCTTTTTGCCGGTGAGCTGGCAGGACGTCTTGCGCCATGGTGTGCGCAAAATCAGGCGGCTTTGCGGCTTAAAGTTTCGTTAACAAGCCCGGCATGTAACAGAAAAACCCGGGCCTTCATAATATGCTATAAATTGGTGTTGCGCGGTAAGCAGCCATGCGACCCGCTGCGCCGGATACGCCTTCAGGTTGTCGCCCTGCAAATGCTTACAAAATTAAAGGGAGGGGCGGAGCATGTCTTAAATGCGGGAAATTATGACTGCCATAGCCCGTGTTTTTTTGTTTTTCAGTTAAAGAGAAAGGACTGGTAAGCTTTTGAAACTGCTGCAATTTACCGAGGAAATATCTCTTCCCGGCGGCAAATCTCCTTACCTGGCCAGGGTCGCCAGGGAACTGTTGAAATATGGCTGGGAAACGCTTTTTTTGACTTACCGTGCCGGCGACGGGGATTTGCCGCACGCTCGGGTGGTGC
>CAJYBN010000171.1 GCA_913064925.1 uncultured Peptococcaceae bacterium | reverse complement strand
CAACGCCGTGGCCGCCGCCTGCCCCAGGGTCAAAAGGCTGGCCTTCGGCGGCAACGATTACACCACGGACACCTGGACCAATTATTCTACAGAGGGAACCGAGCTGTTTTATGCCCGCGCCAAGCTGGTGGCCGCTTCCCGGGCGGCCGGCATCGAGCCCCCGCTGGACACCGTGTGCCCCTTCATTAAGAACCTGGAAGCCCTGCGGGAAGATGCCCTGCGAGCCCGGAAAATGGGCTTTCAAGGCAAAATGGTCATCCACCCGGCCCAGATACAACCGGTCTTGGAGGTATTCAGCCCCACGCCGGAAGAAGTGGCCGCAGCGGAAAAAATCGTCGCTGCTTTTGAGGAGGCGGAGGCCCGCGGCACAGGCGTCATCCAGCTGGACGGCAAAATGGTGGAGTACCCTATCGCCAACCGCGCCCGGCAAGTGCTAGAATCGGCCAGACAGGCCAAAAGGGTAAAGGAGTAATCCTTTTTGCATAAAATGTTAACCAAGGTGCTGACGTTACCTTGGCGCCAAATGGCTATACAAAAAATTGGATTATGTAACGCAGTGCCAGGAATAAGATAAGCGCCGCCATGATTCCTTTGACAATTTTTTCCTTTAAGTATTTCTGAATATATGCTCCACAATAAGTACCAAGAAGTCCTCCCACTCCAAACAACGCGCCCAAAGCCCAATCCGGCGCAACATTTGTCGCGGCGCCCACGGGAGTAAAGGCCAGCAGCGAATAGAAAACAACCCCCGCTATGGAAGTAAGAAATGTGCCCGCTAAGGCCGCCCCTGCCACGGTATATACAGGCAAGCCGAGAATGGAAACGCAAAACGGGGCTATAATGGCACCTCCGCCTATGCCGTATATACCTCCTATCAGCCCCACCACCAGCGCCAGCGTAAAAATGGCCATGGTGCCGAAAGAGTAGGTTTCACCCCAGAATTCATACTCAATTTTTTGTAGAGAAAATTTTTTGGTCACCACTATAGCGTCTGCTGGCAACCCCGCCGCCACCTTTTTCCGGGTTTCCGCCTTGATCTTTTCCACCCGCTCCCTGAATTTTTGTTCCAGGGCTTTATTTTTTTCTTTTTGCGCCTTCGAGCCGCCGGTAAATTCAACCAGCAACCTGATGCCGAGATACAACAATACCGCTCCCACAAACAATTTAAACGACCTGGGGTCCGGCAGGAAATTTATCCTCACCCACGATCCCAAAAACACTCCCGGCAGCGTACCCACAATCACCACCCAGGTTAAAGGCCAGGCCATGCGGCCTTCCTTGATAAACCTGTACAGACCGCCCGGAATAGCCACAATGTTATAAATTAAATTTGTCGGGCTGACGGAAGGGCTGGTGTAATGAAGCACGCTTACCTGGAAGGGAAGCAGCAAAAAGGCGCCGGATACGCCGGCCGACGCGGTAATGGACGATACCAGAAAAGCTACCAGGGGTGGAATCAGCGGGTTCACTTCAACGCCTGAAACGGGAAAATGCATGTTTTTATCTCCTTTCTAACCGGCAAATTGCGTATGATTCATCGCTGTAGTTACCTCCTTTAACAAGGAATTAAGCCGTTTTTTTCCAGTATTTTTTCACCCGCAGGCCCCGTGAGAATATCAATGAATTCTTGGGCAAGTTCTTTTTGATTAGAATTTTTGGGGATTGCTACGGCAAATTCTATGGGCGCCCCCGTTATCTCCGCCTCCAGGCCGGGGTAGTTACCTTCGATAGTTACCTTGGCCTGGGCGTAGTAACCCGCCAAGCGGGGGTCGCTGAGATTTATTTCAGACGGGAACTGTACATAATCGAGGTTCATTTGTATGGTCACTGACAAGTATACAAACCCGTAATCGATCTTTCCTTCATACAGCGCCACGGCCAGGTCAATGGACTTTGGGTAAAGGTTGCTCCAATTGTTTTCCAGCTGTTCGTATAAACCCGGCCGGCCGTAATACTTCTCCGCCAGTTGCCAAAGTATCAAAGTGCGGTAACCGCAAGGATCCAGGCGGTGATCGGAACGCGCATACCTGACATTATTATTCAACAAAACATCCATCCAGTTTTGCGCATTTATTTCCCGGCTGCCCGGGGCAAACTCATCAAACGCCAGAACCATTTGGTCAGTAGCAAAAACGAAAGATGTGTCCACAAACTTAGGTATCAATATATCGTTGAATACCTTGTAATCCGCCAAAGCGATAACGTCTACCACTTTACCTTCCGCCACGGCTTTGGCGCAGGCACGAGAACCCGCGTACTCCAGATCGACCTTAAGGTCCGGGTATTTTTCCCAAAGCAAGTGTATACATTCCTTGATCGGCTTCCTCAGCGCGCCGGCATGCAGTATTTTTAAAGAATTCATATCACTTTTCACTGGCACGCCTCCCCTCTTTCAGGTCTTGGAACGTATTGATAAATTCTTCAATTTGCTTCTTTTGGTGTTCCAGCTTGACTACGGCCTCTTCCAGCGCCGCAACACCTTGCTGAGTTATCTCGTACTGCCTTCTGGCAGGTCCCGCCTCCGACGTCTTCCATTTGGATATAATGTATCCCTCACTTTCCATACGTCTCAAGTTCCGGTAAATGGTGGCAGGCTCCACAATTTCCGTCGGGTCCAGCGCGTTAAAGTTTTGAATAAGCTCGTAGCCGTGCGAGGGCTTTGCGTAAATAAGCAGCAACAAAGTAGGTTGAATCATTTTATCCAGGGTGATGCCGGCGGCGCTTGGCGTTTTATTTTCCGTCATTTGAAACCTGGTTACCTCCTGGATGGAAACTAATACAATTATATAATACAAGAATATGATCAATAAAAATCTAAGTACAATACGCATATAGTGATATTACGTATATATTATCATTTCTTCAGTAACAAAACAAGAAAAAAATTTAAAATTTCACTGCTGAAAGCCAATATCATGAGCGCGCCCGAGAGCGGCGCTAAAACAAAAACCTAGCAGCTGGCGCAGCTGGAACAACGCCTGCAGAACCTCAAGTTGCCAATAACAGCCCTGGAAGCCGAAATAGAAAAGTTAAGGGGAGCGGTTTAACAACCTCTCCCCTGTTGGCTTTTGGTCCGTACCGGTGGCCTCACCGGGATAGGGCAACGGTCAGGCCAAGCAAACTTTTTTGTCAGACCGCCCGCCCGGATACACAAAAAAAGCCGGGGCAAAATACATATGAGGAGGCAAACATTTGCGCACCACATATAAGGAGGGAAACACATGCGCAGAAAAAGGAGAAGGCACAATAAACCCAAAGTAGCCCCGGGCATGACTGATTTTTTGGAAAAAGAAGCCACCCGGAAAGAAATCCGCCGCGGGAAATTTACCCGGGTGACCAGGCTTTCTTATGATGAAACGGACTGACCGGCTAAACCCAGCCGGGTCTGAAAAACCTTAACTTCGGCTTTAGAGGTTTCACCAGCAGTTGAAAAACCAGAATGGCGCTGATAATGTACCAGCCCACGCTGCTCAGGCCGTCGCCCAGCCCCCAGACTTGGATGGAGAAATTAAGCACATGCACAGGGTAATAATTTTGTATGATACCCAAAACCAGTACGTGCAGGGCCAGTTCCACCACCGCTTCCCTATAAAGGACGACGTAGTATTGCATCAAAACTTCATTCCCTTGCTTTTGCAGGGCGGCATACATGTTTCGCACCCCTGCATTAGAAGCATCCGAAGAAAGCTCACTGTACTCTTTAATTTTGGCCATTAGTTTATCTTTGGTTTGCTGTTGCGAAAGGCGGGCAGCCACCGTGACTACCAACGGAGTCACGATGAATGCAGCTAAACTGACAAGCAACGCGGCCTGTATGTTTATCACCGCCACGCCTCCTTTCGGTACGCAAATCTCATATATATTCCCCGGCATCCCGCCGGTAAAGGCTTTAGATGGGGATGCCCAGCGCGGCCCACACGCCCATGAAGCGCAGGCCGTAGAACAGCAGTATAATGGAAAGGAACAGGCGCAGGTACTTTTCCTTATAATACTTCTGGGTTACGGGGCCGATAAACGAACCGATGGCTATACCCACCAGCATGATGCCCACGAACAGCAGGTCGGGCTGGGCACCTTTTTGCAGGTAACTGGTAATGGCCACCAGCGAGTTAATGAAGACAATAGCCACCGATGTACCGGAAACCATGAACATGGGCAATACGAATACCGAAGACAGGTAAGGAACCAGCATAAATCCCCCGCCCAAGCCGAACATGGAAGCGATAATGGCGATAAAAAATCCGCCCACCGCAGCCAGTATGGGGTTGATGGAAAATTCCTCGCCCCAGAAGGTAAATTTCAAACTGCCGACATTAAAGTTGGTAACCTTGAATCCTTCCGCCGCCAGCTCTTCCCACTTGCCGGATTTTTTCAGTTCCTTGACCTTTTCTTCAAATTTTTTGGAAATGCTTTGTAACTTCTGTCTCCCTTTGCGGTAAGTTTCCGTAGTTTCGTAAAACAGCCTGATGCCGATGATAAAGGTAACCACCCCGAACCAGAACTTGTACTGTTTCAGGGTCATGGGAATAGCGGGCCCGATCAAGGCGCCCAGGACTACCCCCACAGCAATGCATAAAGCCAAGGGAATCGCCACCCTTTTTTCCTTGAAGTACCTGGGCACCGAAATTAATGGTGAGAGAATCACAGCCATTAAGTTATGCACCTTCAGGGTGTTCTTGGCTGTGGTCTTGGCTTGGGCTTCCGCTATGCCCGAGTTTACCAGGTGCTTAATCATGGCCTTGTCAAACTTGAAAACTACCGTTTGGCCGATAAAGGTTAAAATGGCTCCCGCGGCGCCCACCGTAGAAAATACATAACCTACGATAATGCCCCACAACAAGATAAAAACAGGATTACTGACTAATTCCACTGCAACCCCCCGCTTTTAAGGTTTAAATATTATGTTTATTAATGTTAATCATAAGTTTAGCAAATGATTAGGGAGGCTAATGTCAATGAAATGACAGTCCGATGGTCATCTTTGTGACAAAAGGTTGTCATCTGCGCGACATATTAAAACGATAATTCATAAAAAAAGCCGGCTTTTACGGCTTTTCCATTAAGTCAGCCACTTGGCCAGCTTATCGGGGTTAACGATTCTTATTACTTTACCCTCGTAGGTAATACTTTTTTCCTGTTTGAAGGTATTGAGCAAGGAAGTAACCGTCTGCCTGGATGTGCCCACCATACTGGCTATTTCTTCGTGGGTTAGGTGCAGGTTGATCTTGATACCGTTCTTTGTACGCACCCCCACGCGCTCGCCCATTTTCATCAGCATCAGCGCCAGCCTGCCCGGCGCCTGCCAGCATACCATCTCCTGGATGATAGCCTCCGCCTCGCGCATTCTGGCACCCAACAATTTAGCCACCTTAATAGCTAAAAAAGGATGCTGAACCATCAATTCCTCAAATTTATTCTTGGTCATTACCACCAGGGTAACCGGTTCCAAGGCTCCTGCGTAACACGTTCGCTCCATGCCCAGTAAAGTTTCCGCCAGGCCCATCATCTCCCCCGGGCTACGGATGCTGCCTACAGTTACCCTCCTGCCATCAGCGGACAACCGGTAAATTTTTACCCAGCCGCTCTCAATAAGATAAACCCGGTCGGAAATATCACCCGCCGCGAAAATTATATGCCCCTTAGGATAGCGAACAGTGGAACCCGCCAACCTGATGATATTCTTTTCCAGGTCGCTAAGCATAGGGTCCGACCTTAGAATGTTATTGTTTAATTCCCTGCCCAAATCATTCAAGCTTTCATTCACAGCCAAACACCTCTGATGACAAGTAAATAGTTAATATATTAAGTATTTTAACACAACTTTACGCCAGTTGACCTTAAATATTATTTTATAGAAAATTGCCTCTGAAAACCTACGGCCTTATGCCGTAGGATAAAAGAGGCATCGCCCGGTAGGGCGATAAATACTTCACAAACATCCGTTCCCGTGGCATAATACTCCTGAGCTCTTTGACAATCAGTATGGGGTTGCAGCGGGTCAATGGGT
>CAJYBN010000170.1 GCA_913064925.1 uncultured Peptococcaceae bacterium | reverse complement strand
TGGCCGCCTTGACTCCCCATTAAAATAGGGAGGATGCGGCGGCCTAATCCTCAAAAAGTTGAATCTCCCGGTGACTGTCAAGTACGGTAACGAAACCAAAGAGTTGAGGGAAAAATTCAACTTACCCAAGTCCCACGCAAATGACGCCATCGTCTTGGGCTGTAACCCGAATAAAAAGTTGGTCGACCATTCAACGAACTACCAAATTAAGCTTCACCCTCGCCACGGAGGGAGAAAACTCTTTGATGCTAACCCCGGCGTGGCGGCTTATCGGGGCCAGGCTGACCGCCAGCCCCACGTGGACCAGTTGCGCATGAAAGTCGACGACCACGATCACGAAACCAACCGGAAAAACCGCAGTTATCGCCGCCACGTCCGGAACAAATACTACAAGAAACTGAAAGCCGAGGGAAGGTTTAACTACGACCTGCTTCCTGGGGAAAAGCATTTGAACGAAATTTTCACTGTTAACCGGGCCATTATCCTGACCGAAACCGGCCCCGTTTTGATGAAGAACCAGCGCATCAAAGAATGGAAGTATCCCCATTCCTGGCCGGAAAGGGGTAGGGTAATTGAGCGATATGACCTGGTGAAGACACAAAAAGGTGACATAGGCATTGTCACTTCTCTGATGAGCGACTGCAAGGTAAGGGTTGATTTTGTCAAGAAACGTGAAGGCTACAAGACGAACTTCAGCTTCTACAGGCCAGAAACGCTGACAATTATTCAAAAAGGTAGCAGTCAGACGTGGGTAATCAAGGATAGCCGCCTTTCATCTCCGGCCTAAAGGCCGGAGACTTCTCGGCGGTTTTGTTAAAGGTAACAGTTGCATTTATAATAGTGCCGTCCGGAAGTTCGAATGTTAACCTATTAGTTTCCACATCGTACTTGAACACAAAGTTGCCGTATTTGGCTTCAAGCCTGCCGGATATCCACATGAAAGAATACCGAGCCCTGTACCATTCTATAAGGGATGAGAACTAGTTGTAGCCGTAATGCAGCGGCTGGTCTCCTTTCCGTTTAATATTCCCTATAAGGGATGAGAACGGGGCGGAATTTCGGCGCACTTAGGCGGAAAACGGGCTTCGGTATTCCCAACAAGGAATAAAATTCGATATTTCTAAGAAAGGAGACTTTCGGTAGTTATCATGACTGAACCAAAAAAAATACTCCGCGGACGCTTTTTGACAATCTTTAGGAAAGACAACAGAAAAGGCTTTCCCAAAAACTCCTGTGCATGGATTCAGGTGCTGGACGGCGACCCGTCCCTGGAAGGGACAAACCTGGTGCTGGTCTGTCCCGACGGCCGGCAGGAGTTTATCAAAAAACACTTCGCCAAAAGGCGCGCGCTGGTAAGAGTTTACGGCGCAGTAGATAAGATCGGGCGCTTCCCCGTACTGATAGCCGGTTCAAAAGACATCTCGGCTGAATTCACCTCCGAATCGGTGCGGCTCTTATTGGAGAAAGGATTTCGTTTCCCCGCCGACACCCTGAAGTTTTTCGAAGAGCAGGAAACGGCGAATCTATACACCGTTGTCCGGAGGATGCTGGACGGCGAAATCCCCGGGGTTTCGCCCGAAGTGGCCGTTGAACTGGCCAGCTCCTTATGGTATACCGAAGTGTCCCAGCTCCAGCAGCTGTTCGACGACGCGGGGATCGGGTTGGACTTCGACAGGACGGTGCAGGTCTATGAAACCCTGCGCCACCGGGCGGACTATCACGGCACCACCGTCTACGGCCTGATACGGGAGATCCCCTGGCTGGTCTCCCAGGCCGAAGACGTGGACTTCAAAGCAGGGGTCAAGCTGGCCGAATACCTTGACCTGGACAACAGCTGCCAGCGGGCGGTTTACGCGGCGGCGGTCGGCCGCGTCTGGGCGGAAGCCCGGCGCGGAGAATCCTACGCCACGCTCCGGCAGGTGATGGGGAGCATCAAACCTGCGGAACAAACATACTGCGACGGCCATCACACCCGATACGAACTGGTGTCGCTGCTCATCAAGCACAAAGACCGCGGCCTTTTCGGGGCCAAGGCCGGACAGGTTGCGGTGGAAACCAGGACCCTGAGCGAGCAGGTAGCAATAGACCGGATGCGGTGCCGCCTGGACGCCGGGCAGGACAAAGAAGAAGCCGAACGGATGGCCGAAGAGGACGCGAAGGCAATTTACCCGGTGCGGGTATTTCACGCGGAGAAATTCGCCGTGGAAAGACTTGCCGCCTTAGCCTCACGGGTAGTTTCAGACCTTAAAAAAAAGATCGGTCCAGAAACACTGCAGGGGCTTGACCTTACCCAGAGGCTGGCGGTATCAACGGCACTCAAACATCCCTTATGCCTCTGGGTTGGAGCTGCCGGATCCGGTAAAACGCACGCGATGCGCCGGCTGGTTGCGGCCCTCAAGGAAATCGGCCTGAAAGCGGCCGTGCTCGCGCCGACGGCGGCGGCCGCCGACCGCGCGGGGGCGGGCCTGAACGTACCCTGCGGGACAATCCACCGGTTCGCCGGAATAGGCCAGAGCGCGAAAGACCTGATGGCCGAAGGTATTTCTCCGGGCAGGCTGATTGAAGCCGACTTTGTAATCGTGGATGAAACATCCATGTGCGATATAGTAGCGTTTGCCCACCTGCTGGGAGCGGTACGCGACGAGGTGCGCCTGCTGCTGGTCGGCGACCCCGGGCAGCTCCCCGCGGTACAGGCATCCGGGTTCTTCCAGCAGATCGTCAGGCTGCGCCCGGAGAGGCTGCCGGTCGTCGAGCTAACAAACAATCACCGCCAGGGAGACGCCCTTTGCGATTTTGCGAGAAGCATCCGCGGGGGAGCGTTCCCGGAACCGGACGGCAGGAGTATAGAGCTGGTAGAAGAACTTTCTTCGGATGCCGTAATCGAAGCAGTGGAACGCCTCCGCGCGGAAGGGCACGGGGCAAAAGACATCTGCGTCCTGTCGCCCACCAGGAGCGGCCCGATGGGCACCGACATGCTGCAGAGACTTCTCCGGAAAATTATGAACCCGCCCGCGGGGAACTCCCCGGTGTTTGAACCCGGCGACCCGGTGCTGTGCTGGAGAAACGATTACAGCGACTCTTTCCGCCGCGGCTTTTTGAAAGCGGTGCGGCACCCTGAACGCGCCGAAGACATATACAACGGCTACCGGGGCAGGGTGCTGCTGGCGGACGAATCCGAAATCTGGGTGGAATTTGAGACCCCTTCCGGGACCAGAAAGGTTCCCTACACGGTGGACGAAGCCCCGCACTGGCTGGAATGGGCCTACGCGCTGACGGTACACAAAATGCAGGGGGGCGAAGCGAACTGCGTTGTGCTGGTTGCCCAGAGCCCCGCAGACCGGGCGCTGCTGTACACGGCGGTCACCAGGGCTAAAGAGAGGCTCATCTTAATTGGCCCCAGGGCCTTTTGGGAGAAAGCGGCAACTAAAACGTCCCTGCCTCCGCGCACGAAATTTACACAGCGGTATGTCAACCTGCTGGCAGATCAGTTACCGCCGTCGGGGGAATCCGCAGTAGTAGTGTTTTGACAAGAAGCCGGGTATTCATACACCCGGCTAATTTTATACCGTCACTGCACCTGCCCTCTGAAAGGGGGCGGACTTACAGGGACAATTCTGACAAGTCTATCTTTGCAAGGTAGCAGGGCATGTGGAGGGAGGATTCATTTAAAACATCAAAGAGGATTTTTATTACCATAAATATCAAATATACCGGGCACTGCCCGGCTTTTCTTTTTTAGGGGTGATCTACGTGCGATGTCTTATCGTCGGCACTGACCGGCTTGGTGCCGCCGAAAGGGTTCTCGGCGAAAAGCTGGGTGTCAAGGGGGTGGTCCACTGGGACGGCAGGAGGAAGAAACTTCCGTCCCGTTTGCCCGGAGGGGTCGGCTTGGTTGTAATCTATACCGGCTTCGTCCGCCACAGTATGATGTGGCGGGCGAGGGAGTTGGCCCGAAAGGCCGGCATACAGGTAATATTTTTGCGCAGGGGGTTGTCAGAACTGAGGCAGGAAGCGATATCGTAAAGCCCGTACCTGAAGGTGGGAGTTTCCGCGCGGAAAGGAATTTGCGGTTTTATGCTTTCAGAATCTGTGCACCGAGAAATCTATGCCCTGATAGACCGTTTTGGCACACGAGCAGTGCTCCGGGCGGTAAGAGCAGTATCCACCGGATACTGCGATAGATCCGGTGAACTGAAGAGGGCCGTCCGGGCGGCAGAGAGGGCATTGGAAAAAGTAAAGCAGGCCGGGGAAGACAAGAGAGGCCTCCGGCCCGCAGTGGACTAGACCGCGCCGTGCACTGTGTCCGGTGCGCGGCAAATGGATTGTTATATCACAAAAAGCGAAAGGAGTTGTCTTGAATGCAGAAAAACCCTGGACTGGCGGCGGTGTTAAGTTTTTTAATTGTCGGGTTGGGCCAGATATACAACGGCCAGATCGGCAAGGGGCTGCTATTGTTCGGAGGGGCTATTGTGAGCGGGTTATTGACAATGGTTGTTATCGGGTTCATCACGCTGCCGGTTCTCTGGGTGTACGGTATATACGATGCCTATAAGACTGCAAATACCCTGAACGAGCAGCTCAGGCGGGTGCAGTAAAGAAAAATAAGCAATGTCCTGGCGCATTCACTTTCTCGCCGGCGCCGCCGCCAGGCCGTTCCTGGTCGGCCAGGTTGACCCGAAAACGGCGGCTGTGTTCGCAGGGGTGGCCGGCCTGGCGGCCCTCCTGCCAGATCTGGATAACCAGAACTCCAAAGCAGACTAGATGGTGCCGATAATTTCTTGGTTAATTAAAACGGCAGTTGGTCACCGTGGACCTCTGCACTCCCTTCTGGGGCTGGTGTAATGTGCCCGCTGGTTGTCCTAGTACTGCGTCCCTGGTACGCGCATACCCTTGTGGGCTACCACCTGGTTATCGTAATAGCGGCGGGCTACCTGTCTTACTTGCTCATGGACACCCTAAACCCGCAAGGTGTGCCCTAGCTGTGGCCATTAAAAATACATTTCCGGCTGCCGTTGATGCGTACAGGCGGCCTTTTTCTTTTTCGGGAGGTGAATTCATTGCGCCTTTACATCGTCTTCGGCGACCACACCGAAAAGCTTTCCGAACACCTTGCCGCCAGGTACGAAATCGCCGGAAAAGACCGCACCCTTGAAGCGGCCGTTGCCGCCGCCCCCGCCGGCCAGCCCGACGCGCTTTTGGTCCTCGGCACGGCCCTGGCGTCCAACCTGGTCGACGGCAGAATAAACTGGGGGGCGGCCCTTGTGAGAAACCTGACCGATCTCCGCCGGGCTTGCCCCAAGAGCAGGATCATAACCGTGCTCCCGTCGTCCGCGGGCGACTCTCTGGTACAAGAAATCATACACCTTGGAATCTATGACGTTCACTGTGCGGACAGGGTAAAGGTCAAAGATCTGGTAGACTTTATCGACAACCCCAGAACTTTTGCTGACGTCAGTCCGGCTACAGAGACTTTTCGGGGCCCGGCTGAAGCGGGCGCGGGATCGGAGGAGCGCCGGGGGCAAGTCAAACCGCAGGCAGTTGCGATAGACGACCTGGATAGCGGCCGCAATCTCGAAGAAATCACCGAGCCCGCTTCCGGGGCAAAAAAGAGCACCTCCGCTCTTTTCAAAAACATTTCTTCCATCAGCAGCAGGATAAAGCTGTACAGGAGTACCGGTGAAAAAAGACCGGAGACGAACACAAAAAAGCCGGCGGCTGCAAAGAAAAAGAATAACAGGTTTAAATTTAACGCACCCAAAATTAACGATTCAGGCCGGCACCTTACCGTGGCCGTTGTATCGCCCTGGATGCCCAACATTGGAACAACTCTGTTAGCTGTTAACCTGGCCGTTCAGATGGATGCCAACCTTTTGGACGCCGATCTCGGCGGCCGGGGCGTCGGCTTGCGGCTGGGCATACCTCCGTCGGACATCTGGGAATACGACTGGCGGGACGGCGCCAACCCTGTAATATTGAACAAAAACAGGTACGCCTGGACGCTGGACCCCCACGTGGAAAAAGACAGCCCCGACCTGGCGCAACCGA
>CAJYBN010000169.1 GCA_913064925.1 uncultured Peptococcaceae bacterium | reverse complement strand
TTTCTATCACCGGTACGCTGGCATTTTGCACCACGGTCTGGATAAGCCCGGCGCCGCCTCTGGGTATGATTACGTCGATGTACTGGTTTAAGCGCAGCATGACGTTGACCGCCGCGCGGTCCGTCACCTCAATGAGGTTAATGGCCCCCTCGGGCACCCCGGCCCGGGTGGCAGCCTGGGATATCACTTTAGCGATGGCCTTGTTGGAATTAATGGCTTCCGAGCCCCCGCGCAGTACTATAGCGTTGCCCGCCTTCAGGCACAACCCGGCAGCGTCCACCGTAACATTGGGCCGGGCTTCATAAATAATGCCAACCACGCCCAGGGGCACCCGGGTGCGGCCCACCTGCAGGCCGTTGGGCCTGGTCCACATGCTTTCTACTTCGCCCACCGGGTCGGGCAGCGAGGCCACCACCCGCAGCCCTTCGGCCATGTCGGCAATCCTCTCCCGGTTTAGCAGCAGGCGGTCGATCAGGGCCCGGGACAGGCCCTTTTCCCGCCCGGCCTGGACGTCGACGCTGTTGGCCTGGATAATCTCATCAGCCTGATCCACCAGGCTTTCCGCCATGGCCAGCAGGGCGTCGTTCTTCACCCCCGTGGGCAAGTAGGCCAGCCGGCGGGATGCTTCTTTGGCCTGCTTGGCCTTGGCAATGACTTGTTGTTCAATCATTGTATGTACCTCCCTGTGGTTATTGTCGGTTTTTTGCGCGCCCGGCGAGACAGCCGGCTCATTCCAGGGCCAAGTTGTCCCGGTGAATCACCTCGTCGTAAGCTTTGTGGCCCAGTATGGCGGCAATTTCGCCGGTCTTTCTACCCATTATTTTTTTCACCTCGGCGGCGGAATAATTGACTATGCCCCGGGCTATTTCCTTGCCGCCGGGCGCGATGACGCTGACCGCACTGCCCATTTCAAAGCTGCCCTCCACGCCCGTCACCCCGGAGGGCAGCAGGCTTTTACCGTTTTGCTGCAGAGCCCGCGCCGCACCCTCATCCACGAAAATGCGCCCGCTTACCGTAGCGCCGTAGGCAATCCACTTCTTTTTGTTGGCCAGCCTGGCCGAGGGCCAAAAGGCCGTGCCCAGCGGCTCGCCCTCCACCAGGCGGCGAATGACGTCAGGCTCGCCGGCCCGGGCAATGACGGTCACCAGCCCGGAGTGCATGGCGATGCGGGCCGCCTGTATCTTGGTGACCATCCCGCCCGTACCCACGATGGTGCCGGCCCCGCCGGCCAGGGCCTCAATCCGGTCGTCTATTTCGTATACTTCCTTTATGACCCGCGCGCCGGGTGTACCCGGCTTGCCGTCGTAGAGCCCGTCCACGTCCGAAAGCAGCACCAGCAGGTCCGCATCCACCAGCCCGGCCACCATAGCCGCCAGGTTGTCGTTATCGCCCAGCTTGATTTCGTCCACAGCCACGGTGTCGTTTTCGTTGATCACCGGTATAACCTGCAGCCTGAGCATGGTCTGCAGAGCGTTGCGCGCGTTTAAAAAGCGCCGCCGGTCGGCGAAATCCTCCCGGGTTAGCAGCACCTGACCCACCACCACGCCGTATTCGGCAAAAATTTTCTCATACATATGCAGCAATATGCCCTGCCCCACAGCGGCCGCCGCCTGTTTTTCGGGAATGGTGCGGGGTTTTTTGCTCATGCCCAGCCTGCCCATACCTGCGCCGATGGCCCCGGAGGTCACCAGCAGCACCTCCAGTCCCCGGTTGCGCAGGTCGGCCAACTGGCCCACCAGGCGTTCTATTTGGCCGATATTCAATTTTCCGGTGGCGTAAGTGAGCGAACTGGAACCAACTTTAACCACCAGCCGCCGCACCTGGTTGAATTTTCTCTTATCCATTTCGTTACCCCGCTAATCCACAAATTCAAAGGTAAAGTCCTTAATGCGCACCAGGTCGCCGTCGCGGGCGCCTTGGTCGCGTAGTGCCTGTTCCAGCCCCATGAGGCTGATAATGCGCTGCAGGCGCTCCACCGCTTCCTCGTTATCTAAGTTGGTCATGGCCACGTGCCTCTCTATCTCCCGGCCCGTTACGACGAACACACCGTCTTCTTTACTGATGACAAATCGCGGTTCGGCCCGGTGTACTACCTCTGCTTCGCCTTCCACTGGAACGGGCGCTGTGGGAATTTGCTGCAGCAGTTCGTATATGCGCCTCACCAGTTCCCGCACGCCGCGGCCGGTAACCGCGGAAACGGGGTAAATTTCATACTTGTCTCCCAGCTTGTCCCGGAGCCTGGCCAGGTTTTGCTCGCTGCCCGGCAGATCCATCTTGTTGGCCGCGATGACCTGGGTGCGGCCGGCCAGCGCTTCGTTGTAGAGGGCCAGCTCGCGGTTGATGACGGCAAAGTCCTCTAGCGGATCGCGCCCCTCGGTGCCGGCGGCGTCCACCACGTGTACCAAGAGCCTGGTGCGCTCCACGTGGCGCAAAAAATCGTGCCCTAAACCGGCCCCCGCGTGGGCGCCTTCAATTAACCCCGGTATATCGGCCATGACGAAGCTTTTGCCCTCGTCCACCCTAACCATGCCCAGGTTGGGGGTCAAGGTGGTGAAAGGGTAACCGGCGATTTTTGGCCGGGCCGCCGACACGCGCGCCAGCAGCGTGGACTTGCCGGCATTGGGGAACCCCACCAGCCCGGCGTCGGCCAGCAGCTTCAGCTCCACGATGAGCCAGCGCTCCTCGCCGGGCTCCCCCTTTTCCGCCATGGCGGGAGCCTTGTTATGCGGGCCGGCGAAGCGGGCGTTTCCCCTGCCGCCGCGCCCACCGCGCGCCACCACCAGCTCCTGGCCCTCGCGCACAATGTCCCCCAGCAGGCGCCCGGTGGCGGCGTCCTTTACCACGGTGCCCAGGGGCACCCGAACCACCAGGTCTTCCGCCGAGCGGCCGTGTTTGTTTTTACCTTGCCCGTGCCGGCCCCGCTGGGCCTTGTAGTGGCGCTGGTAGCGCAAGTCCACTAGGGTGCGCAGCCCGCCGTCTCCCCGCAGGATAACGCTGCCGCCCCGTCCTCCGTCGCCGCCCCAAGGGCCGCCCACGGGAACGTACTTTTCCCGGCGGAAAGCCACGCAGCCGTTGCCGCCGTCGCCCCCTTTAACGTAAATCTTCGCCCTGTCATAAAACATATGTCTAAATCACCTGTTTGTCGAGTCATATTTAATAATAATATAATAACCAGAAAAATGTAATACCAATTCCTGCCCACCGGTTACCGGTACCCGGGTGCAATTCGACAAGCCCGGCTGCATATCCTGTCTGTCGAAGTAGTGTATTCTCTCCACCATAAAAATTGTTTTAAATAATTCTGTAAAAATAAGCAATTTTTATTGTTGCATATTTATGTGAACAATGGTACAATCTACTTAACAATAATTTAACAATTTATTAACTTGACCTTAAAAATCTTCTTTTGAGGAAGTGATACCCATGGAACTATGTAAAACCATTGTGCTGGGTCTGCTGGGCGGCATGGGGCTACTGCTCTACGGCATGTTCCTCATGAGCGAAGGGCTACAGAAAATGGCCGGTCACAGGCTTCGCACCATCCTCAGTACGCTGACGCACAACAAATTTTCGGCACTGGTCGTCGGCGCCCTGGTGACTATCCTCTTCCAGAGCAGCACCGCCACCACCGTGATCTTGGTTGGCCTGACCAGCGCTTCCATAATGACCTTGAAGCAAACCCTGGGCGTTATCCTGGGCGCGGATATCGGTACCACAGTTACCGCCCAGTTGATAGCCTTGCGAGCCACCGAAATCTCCCTGCCCGTGGTCGGTATAGGCGCCTGCATAATCTTCTTCAGCAAGCGACCCAGGCACAAAAGCGTAGGCCAAGCGATACTGGGTTTCGGCCTGTTGTTCCTGGGCCTGAAGTTAATGTCCGACACCATGCATCCTCTGCGGGAAGCGCCCTTTTTCCGGGAAATGCTTTTGAGCGCCGGCGAGTACCCGCTGCTGGCCATTTGTGCTTCTGCCATATTCACCTTCTTGATACATAGTAGCGCGGCCACCATCGGCATTATTATGGTACTGGCCATGCAAAACATGATTTCCCTGCCGGCGGCCATCTACCTGATTTTCGGCGCCAACATCGGCACATCCTTCACAGCTGTGATTTCCAGCTTGGGTTCATCCCGGGAGGCCCAGCGGGTAGCTACCGCTCACCTGCTTTTTAAAGTAGCCGGCGTGCTGTTGTTCTTTCCCTTCGTCACGCCCTTCGTGCACTTGCTGACCAAATTGACTTCCGCGCCCGGCTACCAGGTGGCCAACGCCCATACTTTGTTCAATATCGGCATCGCCGTGTTGTTCCTGCCGGTCACCGCTTATTTTGCCAGGTTTTTGGAGTTGGTCCTGCCGGACCGCCGGGTGGAGGGGGAAGAGCAAATGCGGCCCAGGTACCTGGACGACAAGCTCATCAACACCCCATCCATTGCCCTGGGTCTGGTAGCCAAAGAAGTCAACCACACATGCGACCACGTGTACGAAATGACATGTTCCATAATTAAAATATTTGAAAAAAATAACATTGAGCTGCTGGATAATATGAACCGGAAGGAAGACTACCTGGACGTACTTTACAAATCAATAACCGACTACTTAACCAACATTATGCGCCAACCCCTGTCGCGTAACGAATTCTACCGCAGCATGAGCTACATGCACATCGTCAACGACCTGGAGCACATCGGGGACATTATCGAAAAAGATATCGCCTACATTGCCAGCTGCAAAATCACCCGAGGCTGCAGGTTTTCCGACGCCGGCTGGGAGGAAATAAAAAACATGCACGGCCAGTTGTGTAACCTCATGCGCATGGCCAACGTCGCCCTGGTATCTAACGACGTGCAGCTGGCCGGTAAGGTTATCAACCAGCAGCCCGGGCTGACCCGCATGGAACGGCAGCTGCGCGCCCAACATTTCCACCGTTTAAAGGAGGGGGCAGCGTTCACCGTTTCCACCAGTGCGCTGCACCTGGACCTGATCAACTCTTTCCTACGGATTAGCGAGCACGTGCGCAACATATGCCATGAAATTATCGCTCAGGCTAACGGTGACCTCACCCACCACGAGCACCACGCACCGGCCAAGGACCTCGTCCGGCCGGCAGCTACACCTGCCGCAGCGCCGCGTGAAGAAACCGGGACCGGATTAACCTGAGTGCTTGGGCAAAGATAATATGACATGGTGGCGTTCGCCCGCGGTGGCCTTTTCCAACTCCCCCCCCAGGCGGCGCAGTTCCGCGGCGGTACGGCTGGCAGCATCGTCCCAGCCGCAGGCGCTCGCCCCAGCGGCAAAGCTGAAACACAGCCGGTAGGCACCGCCTCCCTCCGCCTCATCTATGCTGACGGACAGCCTGCCGCCGCCGCTTTCCCCGGCAGCAGCCAGGCAGGCGGCAACGTGCTGCAGAACCAGTTCTATTATTTCCCCCAGCTTGCTGCCGGGCACCGGGCACGCTGCCAGGTCGGATCGGACGTCGTAATCGACGGCGATTTGCCGCTCAGCTGCCCGGTGGTGGAAGAGGAGCAAGGCGGCGGCCGCTTCCGGTATGCCAAGGTGAACAATGCCTCTCAAGCGCTTGATATCCTGCGCTACCTTGCGGATATACTCTCTGGCTTGTTCCTCTTTGTGCAGCTGTATGAGGCCGGATATCACCTGCAGGTGATTGAGAAAGTCGTGCCGCTGCAGGGAAAAAAGCTCCAGCATACTGGCCACGCTCAAACCGGTTATCCTCCTTTCCCGCACGCCGCAGCCGCGGCAGCTGTTGGAAGGTTTCGGCGCCCGCCGGCTGTTTCCTGCCGGTGCGCAAAAAAACAACCCATCTTGAGCAGGCTTCTACCGCATTAGATTGGCATCTTTTAACCCCTCACTCCACTCGCCGGAACTTCCCGCCGCCGGCTTCCAGCCTCTTTGGATTTCCCTCGCCGCTCAACGCGGCTGCCTTGGTGAGAAAGGTATCTCGCCCAACAGGGCTATCAGAGTACCCCCCCCCCCCCCCCCCCCGTGGCAATATCTTCCATTTCGTCCTGCGGAATCCGCAGGAAAGCATCCACCACCCGGGGATCAAACTGCTGACCCGCACACCGCCGCAGTTCCTCCCGCGCCTGCCGCGCA
>CAJYBN010000168.1 GCA_913064925.1 uncultured Peptococcaceae bacterium | reverse complement strand
TCCCGCGGCGGTACGGGAAAAAATCAGGTCGCTGCTGGAACAAGCCGCGTCGGACCCGCTGCTGGCTCCCTACGGCACGGCAACCGCGGGGCTGCGCCGCCTGGCCGGCAAGCTGGCCCGGGAAAACTACCTGGTTACCGCTGCCGGCAGTTTTTCCAGCGGAAAAACCACTTTTTTCAATGCCATTATGGGGGAGGCCCTGCTGCCGGCGGAAAACCGCCCCACCACCTTCGCCATCACCATGCTCAAACACGGCACCCGCAGGCGGGCCACCATAACCTTTGCCCGGCAAGTAACTGTGCCCACGCATTTTAAGGAGGAACAGCACGTCGCCATCTGCCGGCACGAACTGGCCGCCCTGGAACACTGGATCACCGATCCCGGGTTAAGAACGCAAATCAGGAAACTGCAAATGAACAAAAACGGCAAGCTGGCCGCAGTAAGCGCCGCAGAACTGCTGCAGGAACTAGAGGAGTTGAAAAAAACCTTTGCCCGGGTGGAGCGCGATTTCCGGGAAGGCAGGCGGCCCTGGAAGACACTGTTTAAAAAAATACCCGCACACAAATTCGCCGGCGGCCGCCGGGCCGATTGGTTCGTGGTCCACTTCCACCAGGCCGACGCGCTGGAACTGGACCTGGAAAACGATCAAGACCGGGTCGTTTTAGCCGGTATCGCTGCGTCACACCAGGCCCTGCGCGTGGAAAACATAGAAATCCGGCACCCGGCCGCGCTGCTGCAGACAGCTACGTTCGTGGATACACCAGGGCTGGATTCCGTCTACCGGCGGCACCGGGAAATAACCGCCCACTACCTGCCGGCATCGGACTGTTTCCTGTTTTTCCTCAACGGCAAGCACATCTTGACCAAGCCGGACCTGAGCGTTTTTGAAATGATCACCCGGTCCATGCCCAGTGACAGCGAGTTTGCGCGCAAATTGTTCATCATCGTTAATTTCACCGACACCCTTACCGCCCGGGAACGGGAACGGGTGCGCAACTACCTGCACGTCAACCTGGTTCAGCCCTCCCAAGGCAAAGTTGACCCCGACAGGGTGTACCTGATCTCGGCCCTGGATGCCCTGGCCGGCCGCGACAAGGGCAACTTTTCCCGGCTGCTCCAGCACCTCAAAAACCGCATCTGGGAGGCCCGCTGCGCTGATAATTACCGCCAATGCATAAGGAGAGCCGGGCAAATCCTGCAATCAGTCGCCGGTCCGGGCACCCGGGAAAGCGCGCGCGGCGACCGGCCCGAGGCGCTGCGCCGCGCGGCTGCCGGGCTGCAGTCCCGGCTGGCGGACGTCATGACCCGGTGGCGGGAAAAAATAAACTCTTTGGGCAGCCCCGAAGAATTACTCGCCATGCGGGAAGGCAAGCGCATGGTAAAAAAAGGGTTCCTGCGCCTGGCCCGTAAGGCCGTACCCGTACCCTCCTGCCGTGATCTGGCCGCGCAAGTAAACGACGACTTGGAACGCTTCCACCGGGAATGGTGCGGCAAAACGGGCACAGAGGCGCCCGCGTTCGACGCCGCCGCCATGGAAACGGTCATTGACCGGCTGCTGGCGGAGAAGTGCCGCCTGCGGGAAGCGCAAAACAAGCTGGGCTCTTTCTTGGACCGGGAGGAAGCCAGGCTTCGCGAAGCTGTTGCTGCACTGGAAAAGGCGGCTGCCGAGAATTTTTCACTTCCGAAACCCGCGGTAATGCTGCCCGGAGCCGACCCGGCCGTTACGGCCGCCGTCCACCGGTACACCGGCGCCTTAAAGGAACTGGAAAAAACATTACGTCCCTGGGGGGATAGATGATGGAGAATGCCAGAGCGCTGGATGAAAGGCTGCGTAAAATTATAGCCGAAATCAGCGACAATACCGGCCGGGAGATCAAGCGCAACCTTCTGGAAGAATTGGCCCGTGTGATGGAAGAAAACCAATCGAGGGAAATGCGCCAGTTTTTGGTATCCTTGCAACGGGCTTTAAAAAGATTATAAGCAAGGGGGTATGGCCATGCCATCCACGGAGATGACCAAAGGACATAACGGCGAAATACAGGAAATATTAACCGACATTCTAATCGGCTTGAAAGCAAAGTTCATTCAACCCGTGCTTGACGAAAACACCAGGCTCCTGCAAACCCTGGAGGAAATAAAAAAGCATGACCGCGCGAGTTTAGAAGAATTAAACGAGCGCGTGGCTAAACTGGAGCAAAAAGTAGAGGAAATACCTGTGCTGGTACTTACCGCTATTCGGGATGCCATCAACCAGGCAGCTGGAGGTGTGTAACAATGGCCAAACTTTACGAAATACCAAGAGAAACCACTGCACCGGAACTAACCAGTTCCCTGGCCCAGTCCCTGAAGGACGGAATAATTCTTCCCACGGAAAAGAAATTCAGCATTCTGGAAAGGGAAATTGCCGCCTTGCGGAGCAACATGGAAACTGATTCGGAAAAACTGGTACTGCAGGTGAAAGACAACTTTAACCGCCTGGACGTGGAATTGAACCTGTTAAAAAAATTTTACCGCATCAGCACTTCCCTCGCCCTGGCCAGCCTGGCCGGAATCATAGCCATGCTGACACTGCTCATCAGCTGGTATTGACGCCAATAAGCCGCAGCCGTAGTCAAATGGCCAGGCGCCGGACAAGTTCCCGCATGTCCCCCGGCATGGGGCACCGCAACCTGACCTGGACGCCGGTACGCGGGTGATAAAAATCGACGGCAAAGGCGTGCAGGGCCTGCCTGCCCAGCAATACGTCGCTCCCGCCGTACCGCGTGTCCCCCACCAGGGGGTGGCCGATATGGCTCATATGCACCCTGATTTGGTGCGTCCGGCCGGTTTCCAATTCAAGGGCCAACAGCGCCGCCCCGTTTAATTTTTTCACCAGCCGGAAATGGGTAACCGCCTGTTTCCCACCGCTGTCCACCGTCCACTCCCCCCCATGCCCCGGCTTAGGCGCCAGAGGCAAGTTCACGGTTCCCCCGGAAGGGGGTAGGCCCTGAACCACCGCCAGGTAACGGCGGCGCAGGTCACCCCGCGCTAACTGGCGGGCCAGCTGCTGCGCTTCGTAATGTCCCCCGGCCACCAGTACCACGCCCGAAGTATCCCTGTCCAGGCGGTATACAGGGCGAAAAAGGGCTTCCACGCCCCGCTCCCGCCAAAGGTGCATAATGCCGTTGGCCAGCGTGCCGCGCCGCTCGCAGCGCACCGGGTGCACCAGCATACCCGCCGGCTTGTTGACGGCCAGCACGCCGCCGGCTTCATAAATTATCTCCAGGTCCAATTCCTCGGGCTCCACGGGCGTTTCCCGCACCTCCGGAGGCAGCCGCACCGCCAGCACGTCGCCGGCTTCCACCCTGTCGCTCATGTATACCCGGCTGCCGTTCAGCAACACCTCTCCGCCGCGCTTGATTTTGCGCAGCAGGGTACGGGAAAAACCTTTTCCGCGGCGAAGCAGGGTGCCCACCGTACATCCCGCCTCTTCCGGGCCCACGTAAAAAATCAAATCTTTCGTGTTCACTCCGCTCCTCCCGATTTAGTATAATAAGAAGTATAATAAGTCTAAGGTTTGGAAGCTGCGCCCGGTTGGGATATCACGCGAATAAAGGGGAATGAAGATGATACAAGTTGGCACTGTCTGGACCTACATCTTTGCACCCAATATAAATAACAAAGTAGCGGGCAAATGGATATATAAGGGCAGCGCCGATTTCTTCCGGCAGCTGGCCCCGCAGCTCGATGAACTGGCCGAACAGGGGATTATCAACCTGGCCAAGTTCGCCAATAAAAACCCCAAGTGGGACCCCTGCCCTTACATCAAACATTCAGTGCTATGCGTGTATACATATGTTCCCCGGGAACCCAAGATACGGGAAGTTCTCAAAGAAAAGCTGGGCCTATGGACCGACATATATAAAACCGAGGAACAAACCAACAGGGAATGGCGCCCCGGCGGCGTCTTTTACGAGGAATATATCCGTTACTGGAAAAATAAAAAGGGATCCCTTTGAAACAGTTATTTGATCCGCGGTGCGGAGTAAAACAAGCGACAAAAATATAAGGAGAAGAGGCTTGCCATGTTTAATTACCAATCAATCATCGACGCGCTGCAGAGTTTAACCGTCTACCGCAACATTCTGGCGGACCCCGCAGTCCGCGCCTACCTGGATCACCTGTCGGCGCTGGCCGGGACGGCCTCAACCGCCCACCCCGCGTACACCTACGGCAAAGTACACCACTTGCTGGCCGCGACGGTTAATCCCATGCAAACCGCCGATGCCTGGCAAAACCACCTGCTGGACCTGATTTTAGACGACGTCAATCCCTTCAGCCGGGCGGCCTTTACGCCCGGCGGAGATTACGCAGCCCACCTGCCGGCGGCGCAAAGGGACTTACGCATCCTGCAGCTGGCCGCTCAAACCAATGCCCGGCAGGTGCTGGAAGACACCGTCGCGGAGCTGCCCAACCACCCCCTGCTGCCCGATCACCTGGAACAACTACCCCTTTGGGCGGCTTCACGCCCGGCGGGCGGCGCAGCGGCCGGGCACATGACCCGGCGCCTGCAAATGAAGGAAACAATTTTCGCCGCCCCGCAGTGGGACAAACTAGCTGAACGGCTGGCCGCGCACTATGCCGAAGCGGGCTGCGGCATATTCGGTCGCTTCATCGCCTTTAAGTGGCAAAACGGGTCCCTGCACGGCGTCGAGCACCCGGACCCGGTGGCCCTCTCCGACCTCATCGGCTACGAGGATGTGCGCGAGCAGGTTATCCGCAACACGCTGCAATTCCTGCAGGGTTACCCTGCCAACAACATGCTGCTGTACGGCGACCGCGGCACGGGCAAGTCTTCTACCGTGAAGGCCTTGCTCAACGAGTTCTGGCCCCGGGGCCTGCGCCTGGTTGAAGTGCCCAAGCAGGAACTCGCCAATTTCCCGGCCATTGCCGGGCACTTGCGCCGGCTCCGGCACCGTTTTATATTGTTTGTGGACGACCTGTCCTTTGAAGAAAACGAAACCGATTACAAGTTCCTCAAGGCATTGCTGGAAGGGGGCCTGGAACCTCGTCCCGCAAACGTGCTCATTTACGCCACCTCCAACCGCCGCCACCTGGTGAAGGAAACATTCGCCGACCGGCAGGCACAGGAGGTTCGCTCTATGGATACGCTGCAGGAAAAGCTGTCCCTGGCCGACCGTTTCGGCATCACCGTTATTTTCCCCACCCCGGACCAGCAGCTATTCCTGAAAATCGTCGCCGGGCTGGCGCAAAAGCGCAACCTGCCGCTGAAACCGGAACAGCTGCGGCAGCGGGCTTTACAGTGGTCCGCCTGGCACAACGGGCGCTCGCCCCGCGCGGCGCGCCAGCTGGTGGACCAGCTGGAAGGCGAGCTGGCCATGGCGAGGTCAGGTGGTTAGCTCCACCACCGAATCAACCACGGCATCGGCCCCGGCCAGCTGCTCCCGGGTGCAAACCCCGGACAGCACGCCGATACTGGCTGAACCCGCCTGTTTGGCCATGACGATGTCGCGCGGCGTATCCCCCACCACCACCGCCCGGGCCGGTTCCACGCCCAGCATGCGGCAGGCCAGCAAAGCCATGTCCGGAGCCGGTTTGCTGCTTTCCACCATGTCCGCCCCAATAATAGCGTCGAAATAATCAATTAGCTGCAGCGCAGCCAGGGATATTTTCGACCTTGTCGCGCTGTCGGCGGTCACCACCGCCAGCTTGAAGTTTTTGACGCGCAGGTGCTCCAGCTTGGCCTGCAGCCCGGGCACCGGCTTGGTAAGCGATTCCCAGTCCATAGCCGTTTCAGACCGCCTGGCCACGGACATGACCAGATCCTCCGCCTCCGCTTCCCGCATCCCCGCGTGTTCATGCAGCACCGTCATCAGGGCGTCCCGCAACCCGGACATGCTGCCGCCCGCCAGCGGCCCTTCGGGATCCACCTGCCAAGCCGCCAGGTCGATGCCCATGGCCGCTTCCATGGCCCGCCGCGGCACCGACCGCGGGCCCACAGCGGCGGTTATTTCCTCTATAACATACCGGGACCATTCCAGCCACATGGCCTTAAAATCAAGCAGGGTGCCATCTTTATCCAGCAATAATGCGTCGCAGTCAAAATCCCTGCCGCCCGCGCGCAAAAAAGGCATAGTAAATCCAATCCTGGTTCAAAAAAGCTCACAATATCTAACAATTGTTAGTTTTTGTGAACCCGGC
>CAJYBN010000167.1 GCA_913064925.1 uncultured Peptococcaceae bacterium | reverse complement strand
AACGCGGCTCGTGTTCCTTGATTTCCTCGCCGCAGAAGAATTTTTTCTCATCTCGCATGCGGCGCAACAGGTAAATCAGGTGCATGGAGTCGATGTCGTAAACGTTTTTGGCAGTGGGGTGGTTGCCAAATTTTTGATGGTCACCCGACAGGCACAACACGTTGCGCATGCCAAGGCTATAGGCCCCCAGCAAGTCGGACTGCATGGCGATACGGTTGCGGTCCCGGCATGTCATTTGTACAATGGGCTCAATGCCGCAATCAAGGATGTGCACCCCGGCGGCGATGCTGGACAGGCGCACAATGGCGGTCTGGCAGTCGGTTATGTTGGTGGCATCCACGTAGTCTTTCAACATGTGGGCGTGATGACGAATTCCCTCAGCAGAAGCGTGCTTTGGGGGGCCGATTTCTGCCGTTACAACAAATTCGCCTTTGCTCAATAGTTTTTCCAGTTTGCTTTCGGTTTTCAATCGATCATCACATCCTCCCTGACAGCTTTACGCGGACCGCCGTCACGTGATTTCGACCAGTCTTTGGGCGGTTGAAACTCCATCAACTTGTCCAGCTTGCCCAGTGCCTTCATTCTGTCGTAAATGAGCTGCCAGGCACAGTCTATATCCTTGCTAATCTCGCACTTGCCATACTGGGAGCCACCGCAAGGGCCGTTAAGTATGCTTTTAGAACAACGTATTATGGGGCAGATGCCGCCGGTGCGGTGTAGTATACAGTCGCCACAAAGCCCGCATTTTTCCTCCCAGTTGCCGTGTACGGTGGAACCGCCTATAAATTTGGTATCAAGGGCGGGAACCACCCACTTGTCGGTGAATCGCTCGGCGATATACTGCACGCCTACACCACAGGCCAAAGATACAACCGCGTCTACGTCCTTGACCAGGTTATCCAGTGCAGCAATATACTCGGGGTCGCACTGCCTGGTTGCGACATATGTTACTGTTTCCAACGGTTTGTCTTCTAATTTGCGCATAATACGCAAAGAGGAAGCCAAAACTTCGGTTTCTTTTTCGCCGCCGGCCAGGCAAACGGTTACGCAACCGGCACAGCCCACCAGCAATACTTTATTGCAGTCGCTGATCATGGCGGCAATGTCTTTTACGGGTTTTTGCTGCGCGATAATCAAGCTGCGCCACCTTCCTTTTTGCAAGACTTAGCCAGGAGAGGATTCGGTCCCAGCTTTAAGACGCGTTCCGTCATTTCCTTGACTATTTCGGCAAAGCGTTGTCCTTGAGCGGCGGAAAGGTTATAAAATTCCAGGCGTTCTCCACCAAAACCGATTTCGTCAAGAATCTTTTTGACTTGCTGTACGCGTTTCTTGGCGCGGAAATTCCCTTTTAGGAAATGGCAATCACCTTCCATGCAGCCGGCTACAAACACGCCATCCGCGCCGTCTTCAAAGGTTTGCAAGAGAACCCGGTGATCGATGGTGCCGGAACACGGCATTTCAATAATTCGAACGTTAGGAGCATACTGAAGTCGCATGGAACCTGCCAGGTCCGCGGCCGAATATGCTCAGTAGTGGCAGCAGAAGGCTACGATTTTAGGTTCAAATTCAGCCAATCTAACGCACCTCCTTGAATAAGCCGTTTACCATATTAATATACATGCGGTCGTTGTATCCTTGTAACGTAATTGCTTTATTAGGACATTCGCCGGCGCATGTTCCACATCCTTGGCAGATTACCGGTTCAATTTCCGCCGCGTAATTATTGATGCGGGGTGCGTTAAATGGACATAACCGGACGCAGGTCAGGCAAGCTGCGCACTTGTCGGGCTGCACCACGGCAACAACGCCGTGGGACTCCAGGGCGTCTTTGCTTAGTATTGTGGCTGCGCGACCTGCAGCTGCCTTGGCTTGGGCGATGTTTTCCTCCATATTCTTCGGCCCGTGGGCAATGCCGGCCATGAATACGCCCTCCGCTGCGGAATCAACCGGGCGCAGTTTCATATGCGCTTCCAGGAAGAAACCGTCCGCGTTCAAGGGCACCTTGAAGAGCTGGTTGAGTTTGATGTTGTCTTCTGGTGGTAAAATCGCCGCGGCAAGGCCTACCACGTCTGCCTCGATCACGATGGGCTGCCCGAGTACGTGATCGGTAACGGTAACCTTGACGGCGCCGTCGACCTTTTCCACCACCGGCTTGTTTTCAACGGTGTAGCGGACAAAGATGACCCCTTTGGCCCGCGCTTCCCGGTACAGCTCTTCCAGGAAACCGTATGTCCTAATATCCCGGTACAGGACAAACACTTTGGCCTTCGGATTGCTGTCCTTGATTTTCAGGGCCAAGCTGATTGACTTGGCACAGCATACCCTGCTGCAATACGGTCTTTCCGGTTCCCGGGAACCCACGCAGTTGATGAGCACTGCGTTCTTGATTCCCTTGACCCGCCCTTCGCTTATGGCTTCCTCCAATTCCAGGTGGGTCATAACTTTATCGCTTTCACCGTACAGGTATTCTTCAGGCTTATATTCCAGCCCGCCGATGGCAATTATGGTTACGCCGTGCTCGATGATTTCCCCGTTGGATAGCTCGGTTCGGAAGTTGCCCACGTAACCGGAAACGTCTTTAATTTCGGCAGATGTGTGCACTTTAATTAATGGATTGCCGTTAACTTTGCCGACCAATTCATTGACAAACTGCCCAATATCCTCGTTTCTAAATCCTTTGTTTATTCTCCTCGCCAAGCCGCCCAGCTCTGGTGATTTTTCCACCAGCTGAACTTCGTAACCCTGCTCGGCCAGGCTTAAAGCACTGGTCATGCCTGAAACGCCGCCGCCGATAACAAGCGCGGACTTGGTTACGCTTACGGAGCCCTGCTTGATGGGTTGATGGAGGACGGCTTTGGCTACGGTCATGCGAACCAGGTCCTTGGCTTTTTCAGTGGCCTTGTCCGGTTCGTTCATGTGTACCCAGGAACACTGGTCGCGTATGTTGGCCATTTCAAACAGGTGCCTATTTAGCCCGGCTTCCTTCAGTGTTTCCTGGAAGAGCGGTTTATGCGTCCGCGGGCTGCAGGAAGCAACCACTACCCTGTTCAGCTTGTATTCCTCAATTACTTGCTTGATGGAAGCCTGGCTGTCCTGGGAACACACGTAAAGGTACTCGCCCGCGTAAACGACGTTGGGAAGCTGCTTGGCTGCTTCCACCACTTCCGGTACCCTGACAACTCCGCCGATGTTTATGCCGCAGTTGCAGACGAAAACGCCAATTCTTGGTTCCTCGCCAGTAACGTCGCGCTCGGGCGGGTAAACCTTTTCTTTTACCATTGTGCCCCGCACTTCGCCAAGCAGGCTCTCGGCAGCCGAAGCCGCGGCGCTGGCCTGCATGACTGTTTCGGGTATGTCCTTGGGCCCGGCAATGGTTCCCGCTGCAAAAATACCGGGCCGCGAGGTGTTGACGCCCGTCAGGGGCGACAAGTCGGCAAACCCGTACTTGTTAAGCTGCAGGTCCATCTTTTGACTCAGATCCGCGAACTTTTGCGGAGCCCGGAAACCGACGGACAGCACAACCATATCGAATTCTTCCGTGCTGGTGGACCCGTCCTCGTTGGCGTAGCGTATGACAAGGTTCTTGTTTTCATTTTCCGTTTCGGTGACCTCGAATATGCGGGAGCGCACGAATTTAACGCCGTGTTCGTTTTTGGCGCGCTCGTAATATTTCTCGAAGTCTTTACCGTAAGAGCGCATATCCATCATGAAGATGGTGGTATCCAGTTCCTCTGCGCTGTGCTCCTTGGCAATGACCGCTTCTTTCACGGCGTACATGCAGCAAACGGAGGAGCAGTAATCGTGCTCCATGCGTACATTCCTGGAACCGACGCACTGTATCCAGGCAATTTTACGCGGTTCCTTGCCGTCGTAAGGCCTGACAAGGTGCCCGCCGAAGGGGCCGGATGCGCTGAGGATGCGCTCAAATTCAATGCTGGTGACAACGTTTGGATACTTTTTGTATCCGTAATAAAACAGGTTGGTGGGATCACAAATCTCGGCGCCGGAACTGAGGATTATGGCACCGACTTGAATTTCGAGATCCTCGTCCTGCATGTCGTGGTTTATTGCCTCGCGCATGCAGGCCTTCACGCATTCGCCGCATTCGGAACACACGGCGCAGTTAAGGCAGCGTTCAGCTTCACGGCGGGCTTCCTCTTCACTGATTCCTAGGGCCACCTCATCAAAGTTAGTGACGCGCTTTTCCGGTTCCAGGAAATGGCCCGGTACCCGCGGCGTTGAGACCATGACTGCGCTGGCGTGTTTGGGAAAGTCAACAACATTTTTCTCAGCGGCGCCGGTGTCGGCGGTTGTTAATTCTTCCCCCCGCAGGTAGCGGTCGATGGCAAAAGCTGCCCGCTTCCCTGCTCCGATCGCTTCTACCACCGTTGCCGGGCCGGTGACCGCGTCGCCTGCGGCAAAGACGCCGGAACGGTTCGTGGCCATCGTTTCCGGGTCCACAACGATGGTATTTTTGCGTGTTAATTCTACCGCTCCGTCCAGCCCGTTAACATCCGGCACCTGGCCGATAGCGACGATGACGTTGTTAACGTCAATGGTAAATTCGCTTCCCTGGACGGGCACGGGGCGGCGACGGCCGCTCTCGTCGGGCTCGCCCAGTTCGTTACGGATGCATTCCAGCTTGGTGACCTTGCCATTTTCACCATGCACGGCCACGGGGCTGGTCATCATCATGAAAGTGATGCCCTCTTCTTTGGCCTCGGCGATTTCTTCCTTGGCTGCCGTGATTTCCGCTTCGGAACGGCGGTAAACTATGGTTACCTCCTCGGCACCCGAACGGAGGGCCGTACGTGCGGCGTCCATGGCCGTGTTCCCGCCGCCGATTACGGCCACCCGGCGGCCGAGGGTTACCTTTTCACCTAGGTTGACTTTCCTTAAAAAGTCCACGCCGGGGATTACGCCGTCCAGGTTTTCACCGGGTATGTTCAGTGATATGCTCTTGTGCGCACCGATGGCGAGGAAAACGGCATTATAACCCTGCTTGGTCAGGTCGTCTATTGTGAGTTGCGGTCCGAGCGGCGTGTTCGTCTTTATTTCCACGCCCATCTTTTCCAGCAGGCCTATTTCCAGGTCGACAATTTTTTTAGGCAGGCGGTATTCGGGGATGCCCACCCGCAGCATACCGCCAGCCACGGGAAGGGCCTCAAAAATAGTTACCGCGTATCCCTGCTTGGTTAACTGGTAGGCGGCGGACAAACCGGCGGGGCCCGACCCGACCACGGCCACCTTCCTGCCATTGGAGGGTGCCGTTTCGGGCAAGGGCAAAGTATCGAGATCACGGTAAGCAACATCCGCTGCCACGCGTTTTAATTCCCGGATGCTTACTGGTTTGTCAACACTCTTGCGGTGGCATTCTGTTTCACAGGGGTGCGTACATACCCTGCCGCAAATGGCCGGCAGCGGGTTATCCCTGTAGATAAGCTGCCATGATTCGAGGAATTTGCCTTCTTTAATCAGCTGCACGTAGCCCTGTGCGTTGACTCCCGCCGGGCAGGCGGCTTTACAGGGGGAAGTGCCGTTTTTTTCGATGGAAAACGCAGCGGGCATGGCTTGGGCGTAAAGCTTGTAAATGGCCTTTCTTTTGCCCAAGTCGGCGTCAAACTCGCTAGGCACTTCTACTGGACAGGCACTAGTGCATTCGCCGCAGCCGGTACATTTGTCCAGGTCGATGTAACGCGCCCTTTTACGCAGCTTTACCTTGAAGTTACCCGGCTCACCCTGAACATCCACTATGTCGGTCAGCATGTGCTTTTCAATGTTCAGGTGCCTTCCACACTCAACTAGCTTAGGGGAAAGGATACACATGGAGCAATCGTTGGTTGGAAAGGTTTTATCAAGCATCGGCATGGTACCGCCGATGGCCGGCGATTGCTCCAGGAGGTAAACATAGTAGCCGGACTCTGCAAGGTCAAGTGATGCCTGGATACCGGCAATACCGGCTCCTACTACCAGTACAGCACCCACCTTATCTTTACTCATGACATCACATCCGTCCTCTCGGTTTAGAGTCCATAGGCGTGGAACTAAAAGACTAGGCTGGTGTAACTATTATTTCTCGGGCATTATAAGGGCTCTTTCCATTAACGAGCACATGTGCACGTTTTTGGATTTGGCCTTTTCGGGATACCACTTGTTCAGGTCGTTAAACTGGTCCATACAGTTGTGGCACGGTACAACCACGATTTCCGCGCCGGTCGCCACTACCT
>CAJYBN010000166.1 GCA_913064925.1 uncultured Peptococcaceae bacterium | reverse complement strand
GTTTTCCATCTTCATGGCCTCCAGCACAACCAGGGCATCGCCGGCTTTTACTTGTTGGCCCACCGCCACTCTCACTTCGTTTATGTTGCCGGGCATAGGCGCCGTCACTACTCCATCTCCACTGGGAGCAGCCTGTTCTTTCGGCCGCAGTGCCGGTGCGACTTTTTCTTCTTTGGTTGTATCTTTGGTAATCTGAGCCGGCGCCTGCTGAGCCGCAGGCTTGCTATGCACGACCACTGATGGTGCAGGCGCTACCTCCTCTACCTCTACGTCGTACAGCTCACCATTTACTTTAACTTTAAACCTTTTCACCGCTAAAAACCCCCTTTCCTCGCAATCGAGGACACCGCCTAACAGCGGCGCCCCCCAATTGCAACGTTAGCTAAAACTCTCTGCTTTTCATCAATTCCAATATTCCCGCCCGCTTCCAAGGACTCATTTGACCACTTATTTTTTTAACGCCCGCCAGCCTTTTACCGGCATGCAAATAACCCCCCGCTAAAAGCGCGGCCGTAATGGCCGCCACGGCGCTGGCGTCAACCTTCGCACCTGATTTCACTTTAGTTAGTGTGTCCATTTCACCCGACCCCTTTTTTCTTATAATCGGCTTTAAACAGGTATGTTGCCGTGCTTTTTGCGCGGGCGGCTTTCCCGCTTGCTGGACAGCACTTGTAGGGCGTCGATGATCTTTTCCCTGGTTTCCCGCGGATCAATGACGTCATCTACAAAGCCGCGCGAGCTTGCCACGTAGGGGTTAGCAAATTTTTCGCGGTATTCTTTGACCAAGCGCTCCCTTTCTTCCGCAGGATTTTCGGCATTGGCTATTTCATTGCGGTGAATTATGTTAACCGCTCCTTCCGGTCCCATGACGGCTATTTCCGCTGTGGGCCAAGCATATACCATGTCGGCCCGCAGCGCACTGCTGCACATGGCCAGGTAGGCTCCGCCGTAAGCCTTGCGCAGTATGACGGTCACCTTGGGTACTGTAGCCTCGGAATATGCATACAACATTTTGGCCCCATGCCTGATGATGCCGCCAAATTCCTGGCCCGTGCCGGGCAAAAAGCCTGGCACGTCCATAAAGGTGATAAGCGGTATATTGAATGCATCACAGAACCTGACAAAGCGGCTGATTTTGTCGGAAGCGTTGATATCCAGACAGCCAGCCAGGTAATCCGGCTGGTTGGCCACTATACCGACCGATTGGCCGTTGATCCTGGCAAAACCTATGACGGCATTTTTCGCGAAATACGGGTGAACCTCGAGAAACTCACCGCCGTCTATCACACCTTTGATGATTTTCTTTACATCATAAGATAAATTGGGCTGGGCCGGGACTATATTCAGCAATTCTTCCCTGTCGCCCACCGGCTCCTTGGGCGAACAGGCCGGCGGTTCTTCCAGATTGTTGGCCGGCAGATAACTTAGCAACAGCTTAACCATATCCAAACAGTGTTCCTCGTTTTCGCCCATGAAGTGCGCCACGCCGCTGGTTTGGTTATGGGTCATGGCACCGCCCAGCTCCTCCATGGTAACTTCTTCGCCGGTAACCGCCTTAATGACTTGCGGCCCGGTAATGAACATTTGGCTTGTGCCTTTAACCATAAATATGAAGTCCATCAACGCAGGGGAATATACAGCCCCGCCTGCGCACGGGCCCATAATCACGGCCAGCTGTGGTATTACGCCCGAGGCCACGGTATTGCGGAAAAATATTTCCCCGTAGCCGTTTAAGGCGTCGACCCCTTCCTGGATCCGCGCCCCGCCTGAATCGTTGAGGCCGATAACCGGGGCGCCTGTACGCATGGCCAAATCTAGAACTTTGCAGATTTTTTGGGCATGAATCTTGCCTAGAGAACCTCCAGTAACCGTAAAGTCCTGGGCGTAAATGAACACCTTCTTGCCGTTGATCGTACCGTAACCGGTAACCACTCCTTCTCCGGGGTTTTTGGACGGATCACCGGCAAACACGTCGATCTCCCTAAAGGTACCCGGGTCATAGAGATAGTCGATTCTCTCCCGGGCCGTCTTTTTGCCCGCCGAGTGCTGCTTGGCTATTCGTTTTTCGCCGCCGCCGGCCTGAACCTTGACCCGCAGTTCATTCAATTGCCCCAGTTTTTCCTGCATGCTCATCGATCTATGGACCTCCTTACTCGCGTTCGCACAATTCCACTAGTGTACCAAATGTCGCCTTAGGGTGCAAAAAGGCAATTTTGGCTCCTCCGGCGCCCCGCCTGGGTTTTTCATCAATTAGCTTCACGCCCGCCGCCTTTAATTGGGCCAGTTTTTCTTCTAGGTTATCCACCCGAAAGGCTATGTGCTGAATTCCCTCCCCGTTTTTCTCAATAAAACGGGCAATGGGGCCGTCCGGCGTAGTGCTTTCAAGCAATTCCACTTCGCTGTCGCCAGTGGGTATAAAAGCTACCTTCACCTTTTGCTCTTCCACCACTTCTTCTGCCGTTACCTTCATGCCTAAAACCTTCTCGTAAAACTCTTTCGCCGCGGCTAGGTCCCTGACCGCGATGCCCACATGGTCTATTTTGTTTACCAAGAGCAAGCCCTCCTCATTAATATCCTTCCCCTTTTTATTTTTTGCCAATCTTTTCTTTAATATAGTCTATTACTTCTTTAGTGTTGGTTCCCGGTCCAAATATCTCGGCTATACCCTTTTCCTTTAACACGGAGATATCTTCGTCGGAAATAATACCCCCGCCTAACACCAGAATATCACCGGCGTTTTGCTTGCGCAGGCCTTCCACAACGGCGGGAAAAAGGTGCATATGGGCTCCGGACAGGCAACTGAGGGCAACCACGTCCACATCTTCCTGCAATGCCGCTCCGACAATTTGTTCCGGCGTCTGGCGCAGTCCCGTATATATTACTTCCATGCCCGCATCGCGCAACGCCTGGGCAATAACCTTGGCGCCCCTGTCATGCCCGTCCAGGCCCGGCTTAGCCACCAGTACCCTGATCGGTTTTTCGCTCATCCACGCACTCCTCCTTGGTTAAAAAACGATTTGCTGCTGGTATTCGCCAAAAACTTTTCTCAGCACGCCGCAAATTTCACCCAGAGTAGCGTAGCTTTTGACGGCCTCGATGAAATAGGGCATCAAGTTTTCCTTCGTTCCCGCAGCTTGCTCAATATCCTTGAGTACTTTTTGTACTTTTTCGTTGTCCCGTTCTGCGCGTAATTTGACCAGTTTGGCCTCCTGCCTCTTACCCACTTCCGGGTCCACTCTCAGCAGGTCTTTGGGCCGCTCGGTTTCCAGCTTGAACTTGTTGACGCCTATAACGACTTTTTTGCCGCTTTCAATTTCCTGCTGGTACTTATAGGCGCTGTCCTGTATTTCCTTCTGCATAAATTCGATGGCTTTGGGGGCGCCGCCCAGGTCATCGATTTTTTGGATATATTCGGTAGCCCTTTTCTCGATCTGGTCGGTCAGGTATTCTACAAAATAAGATCCACCCAGCGGGTCAACCGTATCCGTCACGCCGATTTCATAACCGATAACCTGTTGCGTCCGCAGGGCGATTAAAACCGAACTGTCGCTGGGCAGAGCCAGTGCTTCATCCCGCGAATTGGTGTGCAGCGATTGCGTGCCGCCAAGAACGGCACTCAGCGCCTGGTAAGCCACCCGCATAATGTTTACGTCGGGCTGCTGAGCCGTGAGGGTACAACCCGCGGTTTGCGTGTGGAACCGCAGCATCATGGACCTGGGATTCTTGGCTCCGAAGCGCTCTTTCATTATTCGGGCCCACAGCCGGCGTGCCGCTCTGAACTTGGCCACTTCCTCGAAGAAATTAAGGTGAGCGTTAAAGAAAAAGCTCAGGCGGGGAGCAAATTCATCAACATCTAGACCGGCGTCGATAGCCGCCTGCACGTAAGCTATCCCGTTGGCCAGCGTAAAAGCTACTTCCTGCACGGCGGTGGAGCCTGCCTCGCGGATGTGGTAGCCGCTGATGCTGATGGTGTTCCAGCTGGGAATATTTTTGGCGCAGTATGCAAATATATCGGTGATCAGCCGCATGGATTGTTCCGGCGGAAAAATGTAAGTACCCCTGGCGATGTATTCCTTGATGATATCGTTTTGAATGGTTCCTTTGAGCTGGCTCTGCGCCACGCCTTGCTTTTCAGCCACGGCAATGTACATAGCCAGCAAAATGGCGGCCGGTGAATTGATGGTCATGGAGGTGCTTACTTTATCCAGGGGGATTTGGTCAAACAGGGTTTCCATATCCCACAGGGAGTCAATGGCTACCCCCACCTTGCCCACTTCACCCGCGGAAAGCGGGTGATCGGAATCGTAGCCGATCTGCGTGGGAAGGTCGAAGGCCACGCTCAATCCCGTCTGTCCCTGCTCCAACAGGTAGCGGAATCGTTTGTTGGTTTCCTCCGCCGTGCCGAAACCGGCGTACTGGCGCATCGTCCACAGCCGGCCGCGGTACATGTTGGGCTGTACCCCCCTGGTGAAGGGGTATTCCCCGGGAAACCCCAGGTCTTTTTCGTAATCCAGATGGTCGATGTCCTGCGGCGTATACAAGGTGTCGACGGGTATTCCCGCATCGGTAATAAACTCCTCCTGCCGTTCGGGGCGTTTTTGGACGAGGTTAGCCAGCTTTTCCTCGTACTTTTGCTTTCCCTGTCTAATTTTTTCCAGGACGTCCTTCTCGAACAAAATATCTTCCTCCTTCCTCGGCTGGGTTACTTGAGCGCCTCGCGCAGCAACCCGGGTACTTCAAAGGGCAGGGAGGCCACGCCGGCTCCAGCCGCCTGCAACGCTTCAACCTTGGCGGCAAATGTTCCCTTGCCCCTTTCAATTATTGCACCCGCGTGCCCCATGCGCTTTCCGGGAGGTGCACTTTTGCCGGCAATGTAAGCTACTACCGGCTTGGTCATTTCCCTGATGAACAGGGAGGCCTCTTCCTCGGCATTACCGCCGATTTCCCCCACCAATACTACCGCCTTCGTAGCAGGGTCTTGTTCGAATTTTTCCAGCACATCAACGAAGGATAACCCGACTACCCTGTCGCCGCCTAGCCCCACTACGGTCGACTGCCCGAAACCGCTGGCGGTCAAATTGGCCACAATCTCGTAAGTCAAAGTACCACTGCGGGCCACAACGCCAATAGGCCCTTCCACGAAGAACTGGTTGGGCGGTATGCCTATCTTGCATTTGCCCGAAGATACAATGCCGAACGTGTTGGGTCCCACCACAATGGTCCCGTGCCGGCGGGCAAAGGCTACGATTTCCATTTCGTCGTGCACGGGAATGTGTTCCGTAACAATCACCAGCACCTTGATGCCCGCTGTTATGGCCTCAAAGGCGGCATCCTTGGCAAAAGGTGCAGGGATGAACAGCACCGAGGCATCCGCCTGTTGTTTTTCCACGGCCTCAAACACGGTATCGTAAACCGGAACGCCTTCCACTTCCTGTCCAGCCTTACCGGGCGACACGCCGCCAACTATTTTTGTGCCGTAGGCCAGCATCTGGCGCGTGTGAAACCTGCCCTGGTTGCCCGTTATCCCCTGTACTATCACTCTTGTATTTTCATTTACGATAATAGCCACTGCACACACTCCTTTTCTATTCGGGTGAACAAGGTCTAGACGCTGGTGGCCAGTTCCACGGCCTTGGCGGCAGCCTCCTGCATTACCTTGTAAGCCTCCATGCCGTTTTCCTTAAGTATCCTGACCCCTTCTTCCTCGTTGGTTCCCACCAGCCTTATTACCACCGGTACTGGTATATCCCTGGTTTTCTTCACCTGCACCAGCGCGTTGGCCACGTCGTCACAGCGAGTAATGCCGCCGAAAATATTAATAAATATCACCTTGGGATTGGTTTGCAGCAATAATTCCAGCGCCTTGGCCGTACCTTCCACTCCGGTGCCGCCGCCGGCATCCAGGAAATTGGCCGGCTTCCCTCCGTAATACACCAGCGTATCCAAGCTTCCCATGGACATACCGGCTCCATTAGCCATAACGGCGATATTGCCGTCTAGCTCCACAAAAGCCAGCCCTAGATCGTGAGCTTGTTTTTCTATGGAGGTGCGTTCCTCCACATAGGGGACTTCCTTTTGCCGGTACAAGGCGTCGTCGTCTATAGTCATCTTGGAATCGGCGGCAATTAATTTGTCGCCGCTCAATACCAGCGGGTTAATTTCCACCAGCTCGGCATCCTTTTCCCGGAAGATCTTGTACAGCAACGTTAACAACCTGGTCAGCTCTTTGA
>CAJYBN010000165.1 GCA_913064925.1 uncultured Peptococcaceae bacterium | reverse complement strand
CTTGGTAGTTTTGTTCTGCGGCGGCAATACTAGGTGGCCTTCTATTTGGCCGACAATGGTTAAACAATGAATGTTGCTCTTTATTTCGGGAACTTGGGTGGCACCCATTTCCTTTAACGTTTCCATGGTATTCTTAGTTTTACCCACAACCTTGGTTTTGCCGGGTTCCATGTCAGGGTTTTGTGGCCGGTCGGGTTTCACGCCCGGCTCAGGGTGGAGCGGCGGCTGGTAGGGAAAAACATTTACGGCTTCCTGGTACGTGCGGTAAAACGACATAACGATCCTCTCCGTTCCTTACAAGCTCAGAATTACTCTCTCTAGTATGGTGAAAAAAAATAAAAAATACACAGGTGCAAACCTGTGTATTTTTGGAAGTAAATTACACATCCATAATGATGGGTAAGATCATAGGCCTTCTCCTAGTTTTTTCATAAAGAAATTTGCTTAAATCGTCCTTGATTAGGGATTTAATGGATGACCACTCGTACATTTTCTTGGCGGAACACTTGTCTAATGCTGTTTTGACTTTTTCTTTGGCTTCTTCCATCAATTCTTCCGCCTCACGGACATATACAAAACCACGGGAAACGATATCCGGACCGGATATTATTATGCCTGTATCTCGCCTGATGGTGACCACCACGATCAATATACCGTCCTGGGACAACTGGCGCCGGTCCCGCAACACAATATTGCCCACATCGCCTACACCCAGGCCGTCCACCAGCACGCGCCCGGCGGTAACCCTACCGGTAAAGCGCCCGCTGCGCCTGGTTAATTCGAGCACCTGGCCGTTTTCACCGACAAAGATGTTGGATTCGGGAATACCCACTTCCCGCGCCAACTGGGCATGCTTGACCAACATCCGGTATTCGCCATGTACGGGCATGAAAAATTTGGGCTTGACCAGGTTAATCATCAACTTAAGTTCCTCTTGGCTGGGGTGGCCGCTTACGTGCACACCGGACGCCGCGTCATAGATAACATTGGCCCCCTGCTTGAAAAGTTGGTCGATTACCCGTGCCACCAGCTTTTCGTTGCCGGGGATCGGCGTAGCGGAAATGATAATGGTATCGCCCGGCATTATCTCCACCTGGCGGTGATCCCTGCTGGCTATTCTCGTTAAAGCGCTCATGGGTTCGCCCTGGCTGCCCGTCGTTAGATAAACTACTTGGTTTCTGGGTAATTTGCCAGCCTCGTCCAGTTCCACCAGCACGCCCTCGGGCACCCTCAAGTAACCCAGCTCACGAGCGATGTTCACAACGTTAATCATGCTCCGTCCTGCCACGGCAACTTTTCTTTTGTAACGGTGTGCCGTGGTGATGGCCTGCTGGAGCCTGTGTACGTTGGAAGCAAATGTAGCCACAATTATTCCTTCCCGGGCTTCCCTAAATGTGTTGTCAAAAGTTTGTCCCACGACCCGTTCAGACATGGTATAACCGACCTTTTCCACGTTGGTGCTGTCGCTGAGCAGCGCTAGCACGCCTTTATCTCCCAGCTGCGCCAGCCGCTGCACGTCGGTAACCTCGCCGTCCACCGGTGTCTGGTCAATTTTAAAGTCACCGGTATGCACAATTGTTCCGATGGGCGTTTCAATGGCTAGGGATACGGCATCCGGAATGCTGTGCGAAACGCGAATAAATTCAACTTTAAACGGACCGACCTGAACAACATCCCGGGGTTTGACACAATTTAATTTTGCCTGGTTATGCACGTTTTGTTCCCGCAGCTTACTATCTAATATGCCCAGGGTCAACTTGGTACCGTACACCGGGACGTTAAGCTTCTTAAGCACATATGGCAGCGCCCCGATATGATCTTCGTGGCCGTGGGTTAAAACAATTCCCCGAACAATATTTTTATTTTCCAGCAGGTAGGATATATCCGGTATCACTACGTCAATACCCAGCAAATCTTCTTCCGGAAACATTAATCCGGAATCGATAACCAGAATATTATCCCCGTATCTCACCACCATCATGTTTTTGCCAATTTCCCCCAATCCCCCCAGGGGGATCAAAGAAACTTTTGGTTCACGTGCCATATCACACCTCCCATGTTCCTTGTTGAATAACAATCCGAGTTAGTCCTGGTGAGAACAGGAGAAGGCGGGGAAATATTCTGTTTGGCTGCAAGCTGGTGCAAAAATCGCTAATACATTATACTTTATATATTGCTTATTCACAAGCAGGCAGAACGGCCGTTTTCAGACACAACACATGAGGGAGCCGTTTAAAGCTCCCCCACACCATAAAAACAATCTCATTTGTAAAGCCAGCATACAACCGCAACTATAGCAACTTGGCATCGGTCAGCGCCTTCTTAATAACATCCTTTTCTGCCTGGGTGGCTTCAACCAGGGGCAACCTGGGCACCCCTACCTGCCAGCCCAGCATGTTTAAAGCGGCTTTGACGGGCACGGGGTTGCTGGTTATAAACAGCGCCTTGAACACCGGGAACAAACTACAGTGTATTTTGGTAGCCATTGTCACATTGCCGGAAGTAAAGGCGTTAACCATCTCCTGAAGGCGGGAACCTATAATATGCGAGGCCACGCTCACTACCCCTTTGCCTCCCAGCGACATGATCGGCAAAGTCATAGAATCGTCGCCGCTGTAAATAGCGAAATGATCGGGCAGCAAGCGGCGTAGCTCGCTTACCTGGTCAATGTTTCCTGAAGCCTCTTTGATAGCGACGATGTTTTCTATCTCGGACAGGCGCACCACCGTTTGGGGCAATATGTTTACCGAGGTGCGTCCGGGCACGTTGTACAACATCACGGGCAAATTGGTATTTTTCGCGATGGTCTTAAAATGCTGGTACAGGCCCTCCTGGGAAGGCTTATTGTAATAAGGGCCGACCAGCATGATACCGTCAACCCCGACCTTTTCGGCCACCTGGGTTAATTCCACGCTGGCCGAAGTGTTGTTGCCGCCCGTCCCGGCAATTACCGTGGCATCGCCGCCGACTTCCTCTACCACCACGCGAAACAGCTCCACCTTTTCTTCCTTGCTCAAAGTGGGTGATTCACCGGTGGTACCGGCTACAACCAGGCCGTCCGAACCGGTTTGCACCAGGTGACGGGCCAGTTTTTTGACCTGTTCGTAATTAACCGTCATATCCTTGTTAAAGGGCGTAACCATGGCCGTTAATACTCTACCTAAATCAACAGCCAAAACTTTCACCTTCCTTTCGGGTGTTCGTTATTCCCGCTCGCTCACTGGTCCAGCTTGAACTGCCTGTGCAAAGCCCTGACGGCCTTTTCCATTTCTTCACGTTTGACCAGCACCCAGACGGTGGTATGCGAGTCGTTGCATTGCAGCACCTGAATGTCGTCTTTGGTCAAAGCTTCCACTATGTCGGCTATAACGCCTGGTACACCAGACATACCCGCCCCTACTGCGGAAACTTTGGCGCACCCGGTGATAACTTCCGGCTTAAAACCGGTATTTTCTAGTACCTTGGCCGTCTTCTCGGCCATCTCGTCTTTAACGGTAAACAAAACCACGTTCGATAAAACGTTAATAAAGTCGATACTGATACCGGCCAAAGCAAGAGCTCTAAACATGCGGCGCTGCTGCTTCACACCCTCGGGATCTGAGCCGACGCTTACCTTGAACTGGGCAATACCCGGCGTGTATGCAATCCCGGTAACGACCCTGTCCTTGGTAATGTCAATTGCACCCTTGTAAACCTCCCCAGCAGTGGTCACCAGCGTACCGGGTGCATCGGTAAACGTGGAGCGGATGCGCAGGGGGACGCCCTTTTGCATGGCAATTTCCACCGCCCGCGGGTGCACCACTTTAGCCCCTTCGTGCGCCAGGTGGCATATCTCGTCGTAAGTTATTATGTCCAGTGTTCTCGCCTCGGCAACTATTCGAGGGTCTGCCGTCATGACACCCTCGACATCGGTATATATGTCCACGTAAGCAGCATTTAAAGCTACACCTAGGGCCGCAGCGGTGGTATCGCTGCCCCCGCGGCCAAGAGTGGTAATATCGCCGTCTTCCGTGACGCCCTGGAAACCGGCTACAACCACAATATGCCCTTCCTGCGCAAACTTAGTAACGCTTTGCGGCTGCACCTTTAATATGCGTGCTTCAGAGTATTGCCTGTCGGTAATTATACCCGCCTGCGCCCCCGTCAAAAAAACCGCCGGGTGGCCCTTGGCCAACAGCGTGGCAGTCATAACGACCCCGGATATAATTTCACCGCAGGACATTAAAATATCCATCTCCCGCTTGGGTAAGTCGCGGTACGTTTGCTTAGCCAATTGAATTAAAGTGTCCGTGGCATAAGGATCGCCTTCCCGCCCGATCGCCGAAACCACCACCACGGGTAAGTACCCTTCGTTTTTAGTAGCGATGATTTTTTCCGCCACCCTTTCCCTCAGCTCGGGCGACGCCACGGATGTACCTCCGAACTTGAGCACTGCGTATTTCATGTGCCCACTACCTCTTCCCCAAGCAACCGTATTTTATGACCAGCTCCGCAATTTGCACCGCGTTGGTGGCAGCCCCTTTCCGCAGCTGATCCGCCACTACCCACATGTTAAGGGCTTTGTCCAGGGAGTTATCTTCCCTGATCCTACCCACAAATATTTCATCCCGCTCGGAAGTGAAAAGAGGCATGGGGTACTTGTTGCGAGCCGGGTCATCTTCTACGATAATGCCGGGAAAGACCGCCAGTACTTCCCTGGCCTCGTCGGCAGTAAGTTTGCGCTCCGTTTCCACATTGATTGATTCCGAGTGACTGCGGTAAACAGGAACCCTGACGGTTGTGGCGGTAATGCCCACCTGCTCATCATGCAAAATTTTACGGGTTTCTTTGACCATCTTCCACTCTTCTTTAGTATAATCCATTTCCTGGAAAACATCTATATGCGGAATTAAATTAAAGGCAATCTGGTACTGAAATTTGGAAGGTACTACCCGGCCGCCGTCCAAAAAGGCGCGGGTGTGCTCGGTAAGTTCGGTAATACCTTCGGCTCCGGCCCCGCTGACCGCCTGGTAGGTAGAAACCACCACGCGCTTGACGCCGGCAGCATCATAAATGGCTTTCAGGGGCACGACCATGATAATGGTCGAGCAGTTGGGGTTGGCAATGATGCCCTTGTGCCATTTAACGTCCTCCGGGTTGACCTCCGGCACTACCAGCGGTACTTGGGGATCCAGGCGAAAATTGCTGCTGTTGTCAATCACCACCACGCCTTTTTCAGCCGCCAGCGGACCAAACTCTTTGCTGGCAGCGCCGCCGGCAAAAAGAGCGATGTCCATGCCGTCAAAGGAGGACGGTGTGGTTTCCTCAACCCGGTAAGAATTCCCTTTGAAAACCATCTCCCTACCTGCAGAACGGGAAGTGGCACACAGCCTCAGCTCGCCGACCGGGAAGTTTCTTTCCTCCAATACTTTGAGTATTTCCTGTCCCACTGCTCCAGTGGCTCCTACAACGACTACTTTATAGCCAGTCAAGGAAGAAACCCTCCATTCCTTTACTTTTTATCACGCCAGACAGGACCTATTCATAGGCAACCAGAACGGGCTGGATTTGCTTGCCCTGCAAGGCATGTTCAATAGTATCCACCAAAAGGCTCATTTTTGCCTTTAAAGAATTCGGCTTGCCGGTAGGATCATCCTGCCCGAACGGCACCATATAAATGTTTTTTGTGTTTAAAAGCAAGCCAATATTTTGGGCGTTCATACTCAACCCGTCGTTGGTGGATACAGCCAGCACCACAGGACGCTGGTTGCGCAAGTGGGCCTTAATGGCCATCAGCACCGGCCCGTCGGTAATGGCATTGGCTAGTTTGGCCAGGGTGTTGCCGGTGCATGGGGCAACTACCAGTATGTCCAGAAGTTTTTGCGGGCCGATGGGTTCTGCCCCGACGATACTCTTAATGATTTTTTGACCGCTGAGTTCAGCAATACGACTTTTCCAATACTCCGCGGCGCCAAAACGCGTATCGGTTTCATCAACAACCGTGCTTATGATGGGATATAAAACGGCGCCCTCATCCACCACCCTCTTCACTTCATCCAGCACTTCACTAAAGGTACAGTGAGAACCTGTTAGCGCAAAACCCACTTTGACACCCTTCAATCTCATACAAGCACCCCTCCGAAGGAAAACTAGCTGCTAAGCTTCTGCAGCAAAACGCGGGGCACCACCCGGGCCAGTATCATGCCAGCCGTTTTGGGCGCCACCTTTCCGGGCAAACCGGGCGCCAAAACGGCTTCGATGCCTAGTTCCCGTGCCTTTGCAAAATCGGTGCCGC
>CAJYBN010000164.1 GCA_913064925.1 uncultured Peptococcaceae bacterium | reverse complement strand
GGGTCCTCCCGTGCGGTAAATCAAGTCCGTTAATTGCGCCGCCGTAACGTCCCGGCGAACAACCAAAGCCAGGTCCCGGGCAATGCCGGGAAACTTGGGAAGGGGAGTATAACGTCGCGGCTCACCGGCCGCTGCAGCCAGCACCCGGAAATCCAGTTCAAAAACCGTCACCCGCTGACTTAAGTCATAGGCCTCCAGCACGTCCGGGTGCAGCTCGCCAATAATGCCGATTTCTTTCTCCCCGGCCATTACCTTCGCCGTACGCCCGGGGTGAAAACCAGCCGCGTCGCCAAACGCCACATAAGACACGTTGCTTACCCGTACGTCTGCCAGCAACGAATCCAACGCGCCCTTTAAGAAGTAATAATCCATTTCCACGGGGCGGCTGTTCCACCCGCCCGGTGTGAAACCGGTAACGGCCGCCGCCAGCGCCGGCACCTCTTCTGGCAAGGCGTTTCCTTCCCGTGGGTAAAACAGTCGGCCCAGTTCGAAAACGGCACCGTTCTTCACCTGCCGCTTGCTGTTGCGCTGTAACACTTCCACCAGCCCGGGGAACAGCAAAGTGCGCATGATCGATTGTTCCTCGTTTAAAGGATTTTTAATAACCACAACCTTGCGGTAAGGACTGTCCGCCGGCAACCCCAACCTGTCAAACACCTTTGGACTGGTGAAACTGTAAGTGATTACCTCGCTGAACCCCGCCCGGGACATGAAATTTTTCACCTGCAGGGACAGAGCCTGGAATGGGGTTCTCATTCCCACGGTGATCACACCGGTGGGTAAAGTATTAGGAACCTTGTTATAACCGTATAACCGGGCCACTTCCTCAATTAAGTCCGCTTCAATGGTCACGTCCGGACGATGACCGGGTACGGTAACTAGAATTTCCCGCTCTTCTTGCCGGACCTGGAAATGCAGGCGGGTCAGTAAATCACCGATTTCCGCCGGGGTCAAACGCAGGTCCAAAACCTGGTTAACCCGGTCGGGGCGCAGCAGCACGGTTTTTTCCACGTACGGTTTCGGATAATTGTCCACCACGAGAGAGGTTGTTTCCGCCGCACCCATGTTTTCCAGCAGTTTGGCAGCCCGGTCCGCTGCCCGGCGGCAGCCGGTTATGTCGATCCCCTTTTCAAACCGGGAGGAAGACTCGGAACGAAATCCCAGGCTGCGAGTGGTACGCCGCACGCTGACCGGGTTAAAATACGCGGATTCCAGGAGCACGGTTTTTGTATCCTCCGTTACTTCCGAATATAGCCCGCCCATGACCCCAGCCACCGCCACGGGCCCGTCCGGGTCGGTAATTACCAGCATGCCGGCGGATAGTTTTCTTTCATTTTTGTCCAGGGTAATTATTTTTTCGCCTTCCGCGGCCCGGCGCACAATAATGTGTCCATCACGCAGTTTGTCGTAATCAAAGGCGTGCAGGGGCTGGCCCAGTTCCATCATAACGTAGTTGGTAACGTCAACCACGTTATTGATGGGCCGCACCCCTGCCGCCCTCAGCCTTTGCTGCATCCAAGCCGGCGACGGCCCAATTTTGACTTTCTTAAGCAGCCTGGCCACGTACCTATAGCATAGTTCAGGTGCTTGAATATCCACCCGCACCCTGTCTTCCGGCGCCGGTTCCACTTCCACGGGGTCTGTCGGCGGCATCTTCAGCGGCTTGTTTAAAAGGGCCGCCACTTCCCTGGCTACGCCAAGCATGCTCATGCAATCTCCCCGGTTGGGGGTAAGTTCAAGCACTAGGATGATGTCGTCAAAACCTAACAACTGCTTAATATCAACCCCTAGGGGCGTATCACTTGGCAGCACCATAATACCATGCGCCTGGCCCTCCGGCATAGTGCTGGGATCCAAACCCAATTCCTGGCCAGAACAGAGCATCCCCTGGGACTCCACCCCGCGCAGCTTGGCTTTTTTGATGGCCAGTCCACCGGCCAGCCTGGCACCCACCACAGCTACGGGCACGATCTGCCCTTCCGCCACGTTGGGTGCCCCCGTAACGATTTGTAGTTCTTCAAGCCCGCCTACGGTTACCCTGCAAACCACCAACCTGTCAGCATTGGGGTGATTCTCAATGCGCAAAATTTTTCCGGTATACACCTTTTCAATATCTTTGCCCGGTTCCTCTATACTTTCCACGGCCAGCCCGGCTAGGGTGAGCCGGTCAGCCAATTCATGCGGTGAAACATCAACTTCAACGAAATCACGCAGCCAATTGTATGAAACGCGCAACAACCCTTACCTCCTTTGCCAAGCTGTAAAATATCGTACCTATCCGGAAGACTTATCAAATGCGCCCGCGGCAACCGCCCCGGCAAGCTTAAAACTGTTTTAAGAAGCGCAAGTCGTTATCGAACAACACGCGCATGTCATTAATGTCATATTTGAGCATGGCTATGCGCTCCACCCCCATGCCAAAAGCAAAACCGGTGACTTCCTCGGGGTCGTAGCCGGAAACCTCCAGCACCCTGGGGTGAATCATGCCGCAGCCCAGAATCTCCAGCCACCCGGTATAGGAACAAACCCGGCAGCCCTTGCCGCCGCACATGCCGCAGGATATATCCATCTCGGCGCTGGGCTCGGTGAAAGGGAAGTAGCTGGGCCGGAACCTGGTCCTAGTTTGCCTGCCAAACATTTTTTCCGCAAATACCTGCAGCGTCCCTTTCAAATCGCCTAATGTCACTCTTTTATCTATGGCAAATCCCTCGACCTGGTTAAACATGGGCGAGTGCGTTGCATCGTCGTCCCGGCGGTACACCCGCCCGGGTGCAATTACTCTTACCGGCAGAGCAGGTACGGTTCTTTCCATGGTGCGTACCTGCACCGGTGAAGTATGAGTGCGCAGCAGCATTTCCGGCCCCACAAAAAAGGAATCCTGCATATCGCGGGCGGGGTGATCCTTGGGCAGGTTCAAAGCTTCAAAATTGTAGTAATCCAGCTCAATTTCCGGGCCTTCCTCGATGCTGTAACCCATGCCCAAAAAGATATCCTCTATTTCCTCTTGGATGGCGGTCAAGGGGTGCTTGCTGCCGGTAAGAAAAGGGGTGCCGGGCAGCGTAACGTCTATTTTCTCCGCCTCCAGCCTGGCTGTTTTTACCTTTTCTTTAATTTCAGCGGCCCGCCGCGCCAAGGTATCCTCTATTTTTTCGCGTATTTCATTGGCCAACCTGCCCACGCGCGGCCTTTCCTCCGCGGACAGCTTGCTCATGCCGCGCAGGACGCCGGTTAGCAATCCGTTTTTTCCCAAAAAGCGCACCCTTATGCCGTTCAATTCATCAAGATCCTCGGCCCGCGCCAGGGCTTCCTCTGCTTCGGCCATAAGTTTCTTTAACTGTTGCTCCATGCGCTAATCCTCCTTACAATAGAGTTAATATTTATCAATAAAAAATCCGCCCCAAGGGACGGACTAATATAATCCGCGGTACCACCCTAATTTTGAAACCTTGAATATTTCAACACCTCGTTTCCCGGAACGGCTGCTGCCGTCCGGTTCCCGGTAACGGCGGGAATCCGGCTACACCTACTTGTGGTTAAACGTTCAGCTGCAGTTCCGGGGCGAATTTCGGCGGGTTGCGCTTGAAAGGACTCTCAATCTACGGTCCCTCCTCCCTGGAAAGGCAATTAACCGCTTACTTATCCCCTTCATTACCGTTACCGTATATTGTTAATGTACAGCCAGCCTTCTGTAAAGAATATACGCACGGATGGAACCGGTTGCTTCAAACAGCCTCCAAAAAAATTCGGCGGTTAAAAACATTTAACCACAACCTTTCCCTCATTCTTCGGGGACCTGTGTTCGAAATTGATTATATCACAAGGACGTGCTTAAAACAAGGAAGTCAACTAAAAAATGAGGGACAGATGCGGCGTCAGAGGCCGGCCGAAGTCCTCTGCCGGACTGCTTCGTACAACATGATCCCCGCCGCCACCCCGGCGTTGAGCGACTCGGTCCGTCCCGGCATTGGTATGCGCACCCGAACGTGCACCGCGCGCCGTACAGCCGGGGATACACCGCTGGCTTCGCTCCCTACCACCAGCACCACCGGCCCGGTCAGGTCGCACTTGTATATTTCCGTCGCGGCAGCTGGGTCGCCGGCCACCAGTTTCCACCCGCAGCCCGCAAGTTCCGCCAGGGTTTTTTCCGGGTCCGCCGCGTGAAACAAAGGCACCCGGAAAATCGACCCCATGGTAGAGCGCAGGGTTTTAGGGTTGTACGGGTCCACGCTTCCCTTGGCCACGAGTAAACCATCCGCCCCGGCTGCATCCGTACTGCGAATGATGGTGCCCAAGTTACCGGGGTCTTGAATGCCGTCAATGTATACCAATAGCCCTTTGCCGGTGGAGAGTTCGCCCACCGTACCCGTGCCGGAGGGCGCTTGCGCCACCGCCAGCCACCCCTGCGGCGACCGGGTTTCGGCAAGGTCCTTGAACAGCTGGTCGTCAACTGGATATGCCGGCACGCCCCGTTCCCGGAGCATTTCCAGCAGCCTGGCCCCCCTGGCGTTTTGGGCCGCGCGCGGGACGAACATGGCCAGTTCCAGCGGCCACCCGATTTTCAGGGCCTCCTCCAGGAAACGAAACCCCTCAATGAGAAACTTGCCTTCGCGCTCCCTGAACTTGCGCCGGCTCAGGAGCCTGACGTATTTGACATGTGGATTGTTTTTGCCCAGCAACATTGCAGCTCCCAAGATACTTTAAGCATGGTCCGAAACGGCCATGCTTGTTTACCGTGCAATCAAGATTTAACGTTGTTTTTGGCTATATCCACCAGCTGGCCGAAGGCCCTGCTATCGTTTACCGCCAAGTCCGCCAAAACCTTGCGGTTGATTTCTACGCCGGCCTTGCGCAGCCCGTTCATAAACCGGCTGTAAGACATGCCGTTGTTGCGGGCAGCGGCGTTGATGCGGGCTATCCATAATTTTCTAAAGTCCCGTTTCCTGGCCTTGCGATCTCGATAGGCGTACATTAAAGACTTCATAACCTGCTGGTTGGCCACTCGGAACAACTTGCTTTTTGCACCTCTGTATCCCTTGGCTAGTTTCAATATTTTCTTGTGTCTTTTACGCGAAACCACACTGCTCTTCGCCCGTGGCATGACAACTCCTCCTTTTAACTGAAATCAACGCTTACCGTTTAAGGGAGAAGACGCTGCAGTTTGTCGGCATCCGTTTTATGAATAATCAAGGACTTGCGCAACCTGCGCTTGCGTTTAGCCGGCTTCTTCCCCAATATATGACTGTGAAACGCATGTGAAGCCCTAAATTTACCTTTTCCCGTCTTTTTAAAGCGCTTTGCGGCACCACGATGTGTTTTGATCTTTGGCAAGATAATGCACTCCTTCCATGCTGTATCTATATAATATAACGATAATATAACGGCCCGGGTTCTGCTCCGCATAGCCCGCAGGCCTACTGTTGATTTTGCTGTTGCTTGGGCGCCAAAATCATGACCATGTTTTTACCCTCAAGCTTTGGGGGTTTTTCCACATTGGCCAAGTCGGCCACCTTTTCGGCCAGCCTTACCAAAAGCTGCTTGCCCAGGTCGGGATGCACAATCTGCCGGCCCCGAAACATGATGGTAGCCTTAACCTTGTCGCCGTCCTTGAGGAAACGTACCACGTTTTTCGTTTTTACGTCAAAATCGTGATTTTCGATATTGGGCCTGAACTTCACTTCCTTCACGTTGATAATGCGCTGTTTCTTCCTGGCTTCCTTTTCTTTTTTACTCTGCTCGTATCTATATTTGCCGTAATCCATAATACGGCAAACCGGCGGCTTGGCCTGCGGCGCCACTTCAACCAGGTCCAATTGCCTTTCGTCCGCAATGCGCAAAGCTTCGCGCAGAGGAAGCACCCCCAGCTGGTTGCCGTCGGCATCCACCACCCTTACCTCCCTGGCTCGGATATTTTCATTTATCCGATGATCCCTGGAAATAGCCTTTCACCTCCCTGCAAATAAAAAAGCGGGTTTTCCACCCGCAAAAACCGTCCAATTATCAATTATAAACAATATAAATTGAATGATAATTGATCATCCTAACCCGTAGACAACCGTTAGGCATCATAGGGTGAGAAGCGAGTGGCTTCTACTTCCGGTTCATATACAATTCTGGAGTATTATAACACGCTGGCCCGGTCCCGTCAACTGTTGCCCGGATCCGCGTTTCAACGTGACTTTTCCCTTATTTCCTTTACCAGATCTTCGATAAATCGCTGCAATTCCACGGCGCCCATATCCCCCTTGCTACGCTGGCGTACCGCCACGGTACCGGATGACACTTCCCGGTCGCCCAGCACCAGCATGTACGGCACCCTTTGTGCCTGGGCCTCA
>CAJYBN010000163.1 GCA_913064925.1 uncultured Peptococcaceae bacterium | reverse complement strand
ATGTTATTTGGGGAGACATAACCAAATTTATGATCCCCCAAGAGAAGTGGTAAAAGCAATATCAGACGAACTTGTCGAGTTTCCTTTATCCCGTAACAAAAGTTTCTGCTGTGGGGCCGGGGGAGCCCACATGTGGAAGCATGAGGAACTCGGGACACGGATAAGCGATAAACGGATAGAACAAGCTTTAGAAACGGAGGTTAAGACTGTCCTTACCGCCTGTCCTTTTTGCCTTCTTATGCTTGAAGATGCTCTTTTACTTAAAGGATTGGCGGATAAGGTAAAAATAAGGGACATTGCAGAGGTGGTTAATCAATCGCTGTTTTAAATCTAGCATGTGCATCGATAAAGAACCTAATTTTGGGATAATTTCCAATTAGAACATATGTGGATTGTCTTTACTAAATTTACAAGAATCTGCCTTTAACAAATCAGGGGGTATGTATATAAAGTCAAACGTTCATGAATTTTTAATTCACAGAGTAGAATGAAAATGCTAAGGCTTTCCTTAAACACATCTTTGTTGCGATACTTATAATAAGGCGGGACCACATCTGTCTTGCAATTTATAAAAGCATTCCTGTAATGCTTTAGAGAGGAATTGACCAACAAAAAGACCTCCTGGTACAAAAAGGTTAGCACAAACAAAAAAATGTACCGGAGGTCGTGAAATGACGAAGCGAATCAAAAACCTGAAAAAAATTCGTTCTGTACACACCCTTATCGTCGGTGTAGATATCGCCAAGAAGACCCACTGGGCACGGATGCTTGATGGGTTAACAGGGATCGAAGTAGCAAGCGCCTTTCCCTTTCGTAATAGCATAGACAGTTTTACCCATCTATTGGGTAGAATGCACCGGGCTAAAGAAAAATCGGCGCCCAAAACGTCGTCGTGGCCATGGAGCCTTCCGGCCACTACTGGAAGCCCCTGGCGAGCTATCTGGTCAATGCGGGCATCCCAGGGGTTATCGTCAACCCTTACCACGTCAAAAAACAAAAGGAACTCGACGATAACTCACCCACCAAAAACGACCGCAAAGACGCCCTAATCATCACCACATTAACCTGGGAAGGCCGCTTTTCCCGCTGCTATCTACCCAAAGGGATCTGGGCGGAGCTGCGGGGTTACACCCAGAGTCGCCACCAGCAAAAGGCCAAACTAAACGCCGCCCAAAACAACCTGGTGGCCATCCTGGACGAATACTTTCCCGAATATCAGCGGGTCTTTAAGAATCTTTTGGGGAAAGCCTCCCTGTACATTTTGACCCACCACCCCTTCCTGGCCGAGCTAAAGCAGTTCACGGTAGAAGAACTAACCGCCGAACTCAAAGCAGCCACAAACGGCAAAGTGGGTCAAAAACGGGCTGTCTTATTGTTAGCCGCCGCCCAAGAATCCATCGGCGTAGCAGAAGGTTTAAGTGCCGCTCGCTTACGCCTTGCCCAGTGCTTAGAAGAAATCTTCTTCTGGCAAAAGCAACTGGCCCGAACCGAAGCGGCCATGGCAGAGGCCCTGGCAAAAACTGGGTTAGCCGCATACCTGTTAAGCATTCCCGGGATCGGGATCGTCACCGCGGCCAGCTTCTTAGGGGAAGTGGGTGATCTCACCCGGTACGAAGACTGGCGCCAGATCCGCAAACTGGCGGGCTACAACTTAACCGAAAACAGCTCCGGCGAACATAAGGGAAAGACTAAGATTTCCAAACGGGGCTGGCCGGGGTTACGGAACATTCTGTATCAGGCCGCGCTGGTCCTGGTAGCCAAAAATCCCCAGTTTAAGGCGCTCTACCATTACTTAAAAACCCGGCGGAAAAACCCGCTCAAAGGTAAACAAGCCTTGGTGGTAATTGCCTGCAAGCTGTTAAGGGTAATGTTCACCTTGGTCAAAGAAAAACGCCTGTATGACCCGAAAAAGGTTTTGGGCGCATATCGTCAACAGCAGTTAAGAAATGCGGTTTAATCAACATTATAGGGCTGTGGATATGCCTCTTCGCTTGGACAACGCTTCGCGTTGCCCACATATCCACAGCCCCGGCGGCGAGAGACAAGCAACATAATCATAATCAAATCAATAATCATAATCATTTAAAAATTAGTCTTGGGTGGGGGAAACCGTAAAAACCTCCGTTAGGGCATGACCCTGCATTTGAGTAACGGTGCCCCACCTGCCCCCATTATGCTAAACGAAGGAATGTACGGGCTTTTGACCCCGAGAGATATGATAGGGTAAGCAGTGGGCGATAGGTGGGTTAGACCACCCAAGATAAATTTTTTCAAAAAGGCTGATAAACTGTGCTTTTTGAAACACGGTTATAAAACATTGAGATAGGAGGCGATAAAAAATGTCTAACTTAACGGTTTTAAGAAAGGGATGGGTTGTGGTAGCGGCCCTACTCCTTCTGCTAGCGTCTTTTACTTCAACATCTTATGCACAGTCGCCGCCGGGCACCAGTCCAAAAACCTACTATGTATCTCCCAACGGCAGCAACCTGAATCCGGGCACGGCGGAGCAGCCCTGGGCCACCCCAGCCTTCGGCGCACGGCAGTTGCAGCCTGGTGATACGCTCATCATCCGCAGCGGCACATATATTTTGCGAGACTTCGGCGAGGACGTAATCGTGCCCCCTTCCGGGCGGGCCGACGCCTGGATAACCATCAAGGGCGAGGAGGGTGACCGTCCTGTACTGGTGGGTACGGACAACCTGATGGCAGCCATCAATCTTTCTGGTGCCAGTTATGTGCGAATTGAAAACCTGGAGATCACGAGCGACCAGCAACATCCCTTTCGCGAAGGGATTAACGCTTGGGAACCGGCGGCGCACATCATCCTGGATAACCTTTATATCCACCACCTGGATGAGATGGGCATCGACCTGCGGGATATTGACGACCTGCAACTCCTCAACAGCCGCATCGAGTATTGCGGTTTCGGTGCCGTAGGCGGACCGACCGGAGAGCAGGGCGGCTGGCGCAATATTCTGATCCGGGGCTGCCGCCTTTCCTACAGCGGTCACTACTACCAGGGCGTAATTGACAATCCCAATAACCCCTATGACCGGCCGGACGGCTTCGGTATTGAGCCATCTGATGGCCCAGTGGAAATTGCCGATACGATCGTCGAACACAACCGCGGCGACGGACTGGACTCCAAGGCAGACAATACGTACATCCACAACTGCATTGTGGCCAATAATTCTTGCGACGGGATAAAGGTGTGGGGCAGTAACAGCAAAATAGAAAACTGCCTTATTTACGGCACTGGCGATGGAGATGCCGCGCCCACTCCGTGGGCTGGTCTGGTGATAGATCAGGTAGAGACCCCAGGTGCATACTTTGAGATTGTAAACACCACCGTGCACGACAATCCCCAGAGAACTGGTTATCCAATGTACGTTCAGTACGATAGTACCACCCCCATAACATTAGTGATGAGGAACTCTATTGTTTCAGGTGGGGAAGGTGTGGTTTACATTGGAGATGCGGTTAACTTTACTGCCGAACACAATATATTTTACCGCCCCGGCCAGTCAGTGCAGGTACATGCAAACGGAAGGGATTACGCGGCAGAGCAAATAGAAGCGGGAGAACTCGGGCCGGGCAACATCTCAAGGGATCCTTTGTTTGTTTCTCCAGCCTGGGGTACGGAAGGAGACTATCACCTTCAGGCCGGCAGTCCGGCGATAGATAGTGGGACCGCTACGGGTGCTCCTACTATTGACCTTGAATACAGGAGCCGGCCGGCTGGTGAAGGCTACGACATTGGTGCATATGAATTTAGTTCCAGAGACGAAGAGCCGCTCATATGGGAACCCAAAACCATAAGCGATAAATACAAAGCGTGGACTATCCGGTTCAACATGCCCGTGGACGCCAGCACGATAACCGGCCAGAATATAACTGTTACTGATGCCAGCAGCAATCAAGTAGACGTAATAGTAGAACCTGGCAGCGACGGCAGATCAGCCATCGTCACACCAGTAAAAGCGTACCCAGCCGGACAGGTGTACTATCTTAATATAGGCAAGGGTATAAAGTCAACATCGGGTAAGTTCCTGAAAAGACCGGTAATAATGCAGTTTACTATTTCAGAGAGTACATAAAAACCAAGAAAATTATAAAATAACTCTTGCTGAAAACGTGCAAAACTTAATAATCCAGCACCCAGACCAGCCGCAGGCGGCTGGGTTTCACGCCCGGCCGCTGGCTTTTACTGGTTAAGTCAAGCACGTTGATACATCAGGACGCTTTTTATTTTCAAAACCCTTTTGAAAGGAAATGATATTTGTGGATATTTAACCTAGACCCAAGCCGCCGTTTTTTAATTTTACCAAATTCGTCATAGTGGAAGGCGCACACCTTGTTATAACAATAGTGTATGGTAACAGACACTTTATAAAGCTACCTGAATTTTTCAAAAATCTCATTTCTCTTAGACCTTTTTCCAGGTATGGATTGACAAGGTTTACCGTTGATTGAACTTCGTTTTCCTCCTTGGCATAATGATTCCTGTAGGCGTTAAAGCCAATTTTATCCCCTCAATAATTCTGCAATCAGAAAAAAGCGGAGAGGGAGCGGGCGCAGAAGTGTGGGCGGCGTTCCTGAAACCATTCTCTTTGACAATGCCAAAACAGCTGTTGCAGGACGTGCGGATACCGCCATAAACCTGTTGGACCCGTCCCAGGTATACGGGTTTACTCCTATAAGGCGTTGATTTTTCTGCGCAAGGAAATTCAGAATTGCGGGTGATCTCAACAACCAGGTCGGGGCCTGGCTGTATGAAATGGCTAATGTGGTAAAACAAGTCATCATCACGATTTGTCTACCTTCATTGCCAAAAGTACGGGTTTCAAATGGCTATTGACATCTTCCCTGCTTCCTTTGCAGAATTCCCGTTGAACGCAGAAAAGCCCAAGGGGGCACTCTCCCCCTTGGGCTGCGGTTCGGTTCAATTTTCCATTTTCGGGCCTTTTCATGGGCCAATGCGGTCGTCTCCGTGCCCGTCCCCCAGGCGGTGATACTCACTGCATAATATAGTGCCCGCCCATGAGCTCCCGCAGCGCCGCGTTGTACAGCGCCGTCACGCTGGCGACCCGGCCCGACCGGCGAAGCTCCTGCACCCTCGCGTGCAAGTTTTTCTCCAGGCAGGCGGTCACCCGGCGGTAGCGCTGCTCGAACGGCTCCTTTTTCACTAGCACCGGGCTGGCCGCCGGCGCTTCCCGCGCCATCAGTCCCCCTTCCTTCGCCCTGGCCAGCTTTATATTCCGCCTGCCCGCGGGGTCTGCCTGTGGCGCGGCCGCGCCCGTCCCCATTGCTTCCGCAAGGCGGCGCTTCTCCTCCAGCTCCGCCTTCATTTCGGGGCTGAGTATGCTCCTGGTCTTCCTGGCCTGCTGCAATGTAATCACCCCCCTGTGAATTTTTTCGGTTTCGGGGGGCGAAACCGGCGCATTTGCACACGGGCTGCGGGCAGCCGGACCCTGCCCCGGTAGCCTGCGGGGAAAAGGAAACCCCCCGCCGGCTCGAAGCCGGAGGAGGGTCCATCCCAATAAGTTAATAAGTTAAGTGCCTGGCACCGTCTATTCCCACAACCTGCCCCTATTTTACACTGACCACTGCCTTTCTTCGACCAATCCCGCCCAATTTTAACCCGCCAACTTTTCCTGCAACCGCCGTTTTTGCCCGACCGGGTACCTGTTTTCCGACCGCGCCTCTCGCCAAATCGTGACCCGTAGTGTTACATTCCGCCCAAGCAATATCGTCTGCCTTCCCGTTTCGGTATTTCGGGGCTCAACATGGTCAGCTTGCTGCTTTCGGCCCACTCTCTTGCTTGCTTACGCTTAAACCGTGCGGTTGCCTGCACGACTCCAAGGCTAGCTACGGGTGGGTGGCTATTCCTTTCCCGGCGGGATTCACACCCGCTATATAAGGCGACCTTGCTCAGCCGCACTGCCTGGCACCGTCTATTCCTAACCCCGGAAGGTCCCGCCTAAAGCCCGTCGGATAGTCTCTCAGCCAGGTCAGGTTTACAGATTGGCCGTAAAGCCCTTACATAAATAACTCCTCTACTAATTGTCTTTTATCTAAACCCAGATATGAGGCAATATCGTTAAGGATATTGTTTAATGTTCCTATTTTGATCGGACTATGGTTAGGTATAGTAATAATGTGAGGACTGCCTTTCATTTCGCTTATCAACCTTATGTGACTACCGGTTTGTCTTATTGCAGTATAGCCGAATCTACTCAATGCTTTAACAAGCTCTTGTCCTCCTACATCTCTTGGAATTTTACTCACAAGGCAATCACTTCTTCTTTTATGATATGAAGCTTTATTACCGGGGGAATGCTCTCTACCCTCTC
>CAJYBN010000162.1 GCA_913064925.1 uncultured Peptococcaceae bacterium | reverse complement strand
CCAACCACCTCAACCGTAACAGCGCGGCCGGGCGGCCGCTGCAGCGGCATCATGCATCATCAAAGGTACCGCCAAGGCTCCCGCTCGCACCTAGCTACCATTACGTCCACGTGCAGGCCGGCTTTTTCCAGAGCGGCGGCCAGGTTCTCCCGCAGCGCGGGCAGCGCCGCCCGCTCGGTGGCGAAATGGCCGGCGTCGATGAAGTTCATGCCCGCGGCCAGCATGTCCCGCGCCGTGTGGTAGCGCACGTCTCCGGTTACCAGCACTTCGGCGCCCTTGCGCTGCGCCGCCTGCCAAAGCCCGGCGCCGGACCCGCCGCACACCGCCGCCCTGGTCACCACGGCCGCCGGGTTGCCGCCGTACCGCAAGGCGCCAACCTGCAGCACGTCCTGCACCGTCGCGGCCAGCTTGGCCAGGGGAACGGGCCGGGGCAGCAGGCCCACCCGGCCCGGCCCCCGGGGCTCGCCCCTGTTGGCCAGGGGATACAGGTCGTAGGCCACTTCCTCGTAAGGATGCGCTTCCAGCATGGCCTGCACCACGCGCCCGCTCTCCTCCTTTTTCACTATCGTTTCGATGCGCACCTCCTCTACCTGCTCCAGGCGGCCCTGTGTGCCGATATAGGGGTTGGTTCCTTCCCGGGGCCGGAACGTGCCCGTGCCCCTGAGGTTAAAGGTGCAGTCGCTGTAATTGCCAATCCAACCGGCGCCCGCCCGGCCCAGGGCTTCGCGCACCTCACCGGCGTGGCCGGCGGGAACGAAAACCACCAGTTTCAACAGCTCGGCGTGCTGTACCGGGTGCAGTACCTCCGTTTCCCTTAATCCCAGCAGCCGGGCCAGCACGTCGTTCACCCCGCCCGCGGCGCCGTCCAGATTGGTGTGCGCGGCGTAAACGCCCACGCCGGCCCGGATTAACCGGAACACCAGGTCGCCGGGCGGGGCGTCGCTGCGCACCGACTTCAGCCCCTTAAGCAGCAGGGGATGGTGGGATATGATAAGCTGTACCCCGTTTTCTTCCGCCTCCGAGACTACTTCCGGCGTCACGTCCAAAGCCAGCATAACCCGGCGGACCGGCGCGGCGGGGTCGCCCACCTGCCAGCCGCTGTTGTCCCAATCCTCGGCCAGCCCCGGCGGGGCCAGCCGCTCCATAACGGCCACTATATCCTTTGCCTGCACTGCCAATTCTCCAGCACCTCCCTGATTCTGGCCGCCTCCAAAGCGAAACCGGCCCTTTTCTCCTGCCAGCCGGGACGGCGGGCCCGCTCCATCTGCGCCAGCACGGCGTTAATATGGTTGAGGCGCCGGCGCAGGTAAGACTGCAGAGTCGCATCCCTTTTCTCCAGCAAGCGCGGCCCCACCTCCAGCAGAAACTCGTCCTCCACCTTTTCCCGCCCCGGCTCTGCCACGATAATCACGTAATAACGGCCCTGCTCGCAAACCATCTCCTCGTCGGCCAGCCGCCAGCCGTTATCCACCAGCCAGCGGCGCACCTCTGCTAGGTCCCCCATGGGCTGAAGGATCAACCGCCGCACCCGCGCCAGCACCAGCCGGCCGGCGGACAGGATATCGGTGATGGTGCGGCCGCCCATGCCCGCCACCACTACCACGTCAACTTCGCCCGGCGCCACCACCTGCAGGCCGTCTCCCATGCGCAGGTCGATGCGGTTCGCCACTCTGCCGGCCCGCACGGCGGACCGGGCTGCTTCGTAAGGCCCCGGGTTTACTTCGCCGGCGATCACCCGGCATGCAATACCCTTCCTCACCAGGTACAAGGGCAGGTAAGCATGATCCGTGCCGATGTCCGCCACCGCCGCGCCGGGCGGCACGTGCCGGGCCACCGCGGCCAACCGTTTAGCCAGCCGCATATCCAGTCACCCCCGCAATCACGCGTCACCGGTGAGCACCGCCGTTTCATCGACATGCAGCGGCCGTCACCGCCCCCGCAATTACGCACCGCTGAAAGCTATTAATAAATATTTTCCCCGCCCGGTAAAAAATTTCCTTTTCAAGCGCCTTAATTATACAGAAAGCACCGGCAGGCCCGGCACCGCCCGCTTGCTACCAGTTGCACATTAAAAATGAACGGTCGTTAATATTCGGTGAAAAGACGCTCGGCGATCGCTTCCAGCCAAGTGAAATTTTCGACAATGGCAAATTGCCGGAAACATGCAAAATTCGCCAATACGGCCCGCATCCGTTGCATGAGGCGCATTTTTGCCCTAACATGGCATTAAAGGATCAACCGGAGGTGAGCCGCATGAACAGGATGCTGCTTGTAATAAACGGGGCGGGGTATGCCAAGCGGGCAATCAACAAGGCCATCTGGCTGGCTAAACTGGAAAAAGCCCAGCTGGACATACTGTACGTCAACCCGCAGTGCCACCAGCTCTACCCCGGCATTCCCGGGCTCTGCTTCTGGATGCCGGAAAGGGAATACGAATCCATTGCGGCCAGGCTGCGGAAGAGGATATTGGAAGAACAGGTATTACCGGTGTTTGAAGCCAACGGCCTGCGCCCCGAAGTAATCGTGACCAGCGACGACCAGGACGAAAAAATCAGGGAAATAAGCCGGCAGAATAAATACAACAAGATATTCATCGCCAGCCCTTCCAGGTACTGCCGGCAGGAAGCCAAGGGGTGGCCGTGGTTCAAAAACAAGCTGCAGGAAATACCCAGCGGAACGGTTTGCTTAATTTGACAACCCCCTTCTGCTTGTTGGAAGGGGGTTCAGGTTTTTAACAAAGGATGCTTCCGTTTCCTTCAACTCACTCCAATACTCTGCGCCGGGCAACTCTAACACGCACGGAAAACGCGGCAATGCATAGCTTTTTCCAGGTGCTGTTTTTCCCGTCCGGCATCAGTACACCCCCGCGTTTCAACTGTATTATGCCCAAGCGCGGCGGGTTCTTACGCGCAAAGAAAAAACTCCCCGCGTACGGGGAGTTTATTGCTGGGCCTGCTGTTGCTGCTGGTACATGGGGTTGTTTTTTTCCAGGTAGCTCAGCCGCGCGTTCAGCGAGTCCACGTGCCTTTGCATGTCCTGCTGCATCTCCTGGAACATCTTTTTGGCTGCCTGGTCCTGGGTACTGGTGGCAAAGGTGGCGTAAGACCCCTTTAATGATTCGGCTTGAGCCACCGCCTTCTGCAGGTCACTCTGGATGGTCATAGAATTTCCCTCCTTGTTGTATGTAGTTTATCCCTGGGGATTAGATTATATATTTATCCCTTGGGATTAAATACCACGGCAGTAAGGAAACCGAAAATAATGGCAGCGGTAATACCGGTACTGGTCAATTCAAACATGCCCGTGAGCACGCCGATAACCCCGTTTTTCTCCGCTTCCATGATGGCACCCTTGACCAGGGCGTTGCCGAAACTGGAGATGGGCATGGTGGCACCCGCCCCGGCCAACTGCACCAGTTTATCATACAAGCCCAAACCGCCCAGGACGCCGCCGGCCACCACCAGGCCGGACAGCACGTGGCCGGGACTTAAGTTGGTAAAATCCAGGATCAGCTGGGCCACAACGCAGATGGCCCCCCCGATGATGAACGCCAGCAGATACGTTTGCCATTCCATATCATCCAGGCCTCCTTGTTTCATTCCATTTCAATGCTCACCGCGTGGGCGATGGCCGGGATGCTGGCGCCCTGCTGGAAAGAGGTCACGCTATGCAGGGCCCCCGTGGCCACCAGCAGGATTTTCTTCAGTTCTCCGGCCAGCATTTTTCTGTACAGGTAGCCGTAAACCACCAGCGCCGAAGAGGCGCAACCGCTGGCCCCGGCGTGCACATCCTGCTTTTCGGTGTCGTAAATCATCAAACCGCAGTCGTTATAATTCTTGGACAGGTCGAAACCTCCCTTGCTGGCACAGGTTATGACGGCCAGCTCGCGGCCGAACTTACCCAGGTCGCCGGTAACAATCAGGTCGTAATACTCCGGCCCCCTGCCTGTATCGGCAAAGTGCTGCACCATGGTGGCGGCAGCTGCCGGGGCCATGGCGGCGCCCAGGTTCATGGGATCCTTGATCCCCTGGTCCACCACTTTGCCCACGGTGAAAGTGGTAATGCGGGGTCCCGCGCCATAGCCGGCCACCAGCGCAGCCCCCGCGCCGGTCACGGTCCACTGGGCGGTGGGCTTCCTGTGCACCCCGTATTCTGTGGGGTATCGATACTGCCTTTCGGCGCTGGAATTGTGGCTGGATGTGGAAGCCAACACCAGCTTGGCAAAACCGCCGTCCACCAGCATGGCAGCCAGGGCCAGCCCTTCGGCCGAGGTGGAACAGGCTCCGTAAATGCCCAGAAAAGGTATGTTCAGCTCCAGGGCGCAAAACCCCGCGGAGATGATCTGGTTCAACAAATCGCCGGCCAGGTAGAAGTCCACCTCCTGTGGCGTTACGTTGACCTTCTGCAGGCAGGTGAAACACGCGTTGGCCATCATTTCCTTCTCGGCGTTTTCAAAGCTCCGCTCCCCGGCCAGCGTATCGGTGTAAACGTGGTCGAAGTAGTCCTTTAACGGCCCCTGGCCCTCAAAGGGCCCGGCCACCGTACCCGTGCTGATGATAAAAGGCGGGTTGTCGGGTTGGTAAGTTTGTTTTCCCAGCTTGGTAGCCAAGGTAACACCCCATCCCTACAATATGAAAATGGCGTATATTAGCCCGATGATGAACGCGGTGACTACCCCGAAGGTTATCACCGATCCCGCCAGCATGAACATTTTGCTCCCGACGCCAAACACCAGCCCCTCCCGTTTGAATTCCAGGGCTGAGGCCACCACGGAATTGGCGAAACCGGTTACGGGCACGACCAGGCCCGCCCCGGCATAGCGGGCTATCTTGTCGAAAAGGCCCAGCCCCGTCAGCAGAGAGCCCACCAGGATCATGGTAGCTACGGCCGGGTTGCCCGCTTCGGTGCTGGACATGCCGAACGCCAGCCGGTAGATATCGGTGAACAGCTGGCCAATCACGCATACCAATCCGCCGAACAAAAAGGCCAGCAGAGCGTTTTTGCCATACTGCGGCTTGGGCACCAGCTCGCTGACCAGCTCCGTGTACCTTTTTTGCTCCACGGTCAGCGGCTTTTTCTTTGGATCACGGGACATAAACGCGCCTCCCGAACCATAAATTTATATCTAATTTTTAACGCAAACAGCGATAATTATAATGTAAAATTAATCCTGCAGCGGGCAAAAAAAATCGATCCGGCGCAGGCCCCCGCCCAAAACAGCGGATTCCAGTGCCCGCAGCGACGCGTTGGCGACAATTAACTTTTTCTAACGCTGCTTAAAACTTAAACACACTTTGGCCATGTTATTACGCATTTTTGCCCCGAGATTTTTTCCCAATATTATGATATTATTGAAGAGTAGAACAAGGCTCTTAATATTATGGGAATTCTTTTGAAGGAGGTTTTGGTAATGAAAATCATCGCCATCAACGGAAGCCACCGCAAGGGCAAAAACACGGCCGCCCTGCTGAAAACGGTGCTGGAGGAGGCCGCCGCGCACGGCGCGGACACCGAACTGCTGGAACTAGCCGATTACAACATCAAGCACTGCCTTTCCTGCAACAAGTGCCTAGGTAAACCCCAATGCAGCATCACCGACGACGATATGCCCGCCATCAGCGAGAAACTGCTGGCGGCTGACGGCATTGTGCTGGGCTCGCCGGTTTACTGGGCTAATGTGAGTACCTTGATGAAAAACTTCATGGACCGCACCCGCTGGATGCACATGACAAAGAACATGCTGGCCGGCAAGGTAGGTGCAGCCGTTACCAACGCCGGGCTGACCAACGGCGGGCAGGAGACAGCGCTGCGCATCATGGAGTTTTTCCTGCATGCCCAGGGCCTGCACCTGGTGGACAGCCGCGACCACGACGGGCCCATTATGACGGCGGGCGTGGCCAGTTCCCTGCTGGCGGACATCAAGGACGGCAAGCCCGTCTGGCGCAAGAGCGCCCTTGAGGACGAAGCGGCCATGCTGGCCTGCCGCACGCTGGCACGGAACATGGTCAAGCTGATTAAGGCCTTGGCTTAAAAGAAAATCACAGGCAATTTACGGGGTGCGGGCTGCCTGCACCCTTTTTCTTTCAACCAATTGATTTTACCGAAACATTATCTCCTCCCGCCCAGCCCGTCCCCCGCAAGCCAGGTCAGGTAATTAATTTACAGCAAAGCGCCCTTGGCCAGGCCGCCGTACACCGCCGCCAGGCCCAACAGCCCCACCGCCAGGGCGTAAACCAGCGTAGGGATCAAGTTGCGGCGAATGATCACCCCTTCCACCCCCGCTAGGCCCACGGTAGCGCAGGCGGCCACCACGTTATGCACGCAAATCATGTTGCCCACAGCGCCGCCGACGTTCTGCAGGGCCAGAACCAGCACCCCGGAGTGG
>CAJYBN010000161.1 GCA_913064925.1 uncultured Peptococcaceae bacterium | reverse complement strand
CACCGGTCCCGCAGTTCCCGGTAGCTTTCCCCGCCGTACCGGAATCCGGGCCGCAGCGGGCCGCCTGCCGCCACCTGCTCCGAGGGTTTCAGGCCCAGGGGAGGCAAGTGCCTGGACTTGATTTCCGTTTCCCCGGTGTGCATGTTAATCATGGCCCGGCCCAGCACGTTTTCCAGCTCCCGCACGTTGCCCGGCCAATCGTACCCCATTAAAGCTTCCATCGCAGCGGGCGCGATGCCGGTCACATTGCGGCCGAATTCGCGGTTCAGCTTTTGCAAAATAAACTTGGCCAGCAGCGGAATATCTTCCACCCGCTGCCGCAGGGGCGGAATATAAATGGGTACCACGTTCAAGCGGTAATACAGGTCATCCCGGAAGCGTCCCTCCTTAACCAGCTTTTCCAGGTCGGCATTGGTGGCCGCGATGACCCTAACGTCCACCGGCACGGGAACACTGTCCCCTACCCGCATTATTTCCCGTTCCTGCAGCACCCGCAGCAGCTTTGCCTGCACCCCGGGGCTGATTTCGGTTACTTCATCCAAAAAAAGCGTGCCCCCGTTGGCCTCTTCGAAATAACCGCGCCTGCCGCCCCGCTTGGCGCCGGTAAAGGCCCCTTCCACGTAACCGAACAGCTCGCTTTCCAGCAAAGACTCGGGTATGGCGGCGCAGTTTACACGCACAAACTGCCCCTTACGCCGACTGGCCTGGTGAATGGCGTGAGCAAAAAGTTCCTTGCCCGTTCCGCTTTCACCCCGCAGAATAATGGTAGCGGGAGTGGCGGCGGCCTGCTTGGCTCGGTTCACAGCCTCCTTAATACCGTGGCTGACGCCCACGATATCAGTAAAAATATATTTGGCCTCCAAGCGGCGAATCAACTGCTTTGCGCCTTCCAGTTCTCTGGACAGCCGGTGGATTTGGGAAACGTCGTGAATAACCGCCACGCTGCCTTTGAGCACACCGTTGACGATAATGGGCGCGGCGTCCACCACCACTTCCTTGCGGTGCGGTCCCACTTTCATGGGCACGTTCTTGAAGGGGCGGCGCGTGCGCAGTACCCGCATGTGCACGCTTTCCCCCTCCGCGATATCCACGGTGGCCGGCTTATTCAGCACGTCCTTGGCGGTAAGGCCGGTCAGATTGGTATACGCGGTATTGATTAAAATGCCGATACCCTTCTCGTTCACCACCGAAATGGCGTCCTGGGTGGAATTGATTATTTCCTGCAGCAGCATCTGGGTTTCCCTTAAACTGGTAATCTCCTCCGCCAGCTTGATCACGTCAGTTATGTCGCGGAAAACCGCCACCGCCCCGATCATGTTGCCGTCCCGGTCCCGTACCGGGACGCGGCTGGTAAGGATGGTGGTTTTGCCGATTTGCTGCCGCTGGTCAATTTCCGGTTTGCCCGTTTGCAGCACGATATGCAGCCTGGTATTGGGAATCACCCCATTAACCTTGCGGCCCAGCGCATCCCGGGCTGGTATGCCCATAATTTTTTCGGCCGCGCGGTTGAACATGGTGATTTTACCCTCACGATCTACCGCCATCAACCCCTCGCGGATGGCGTCCAGGATAACATCTATTTCCTTGCTCCATTCCGGGCTGGCAATCATTTTCCTTCCCTCCTACCACGAACACCTGTTTTAATAACTATAACATAAAACAGTTGTTCTGTAGAGGTGTTTGAGTAACTACCGGGCTGATGCCCGGGCGAGGGGTCTTTGTATCCGCCCAATGAATTGGGCGGGATTACAGCCCCCTCGCGTTCCCCCAATTTTTCTAAAATTTTAAATCAATGCCCCTGCTATTGATCACCGGGCTTACCCCGTCCCCTTTCCCGCTCGTCTACTTCAAAAACCCATTCCACCACCCGGCGCAGCTGTTCCCTACCCCTGGGCGTCAATTCTCTAGCCCTGGATAATATCTGTACCGTTTCCGGATCCAGCGGGTAATCCTGCGATGTGGGACCCGGACCGTGCCCTTTATCGCTGTCCTCCAGTCCCAGTAGATAATCCGTGGAAACGTTAAAATAAAGGGCTATCTTGCGCAACAGCTCGCCATGCACCCTCCGGCGGCCCTGTTCCAGGTCCCACAGCAAGGACTTGGATATGCCCAGTTCCTCTGCCAGCGCTTCTAAGGTCAGGTTTTTTTTCTGCCGCAAGTACCTCAACCTGGCAGGGAAATCAACCACATCCCGTCCCCCCTTTTTGTCTGCTCACAGCAGACGCACATACCAAGTATAAACTAAATAGCCCGGACAGGCAATCTGCAAATAGCAGATAGGGTTAGATTAAACCAGATTTTTTTGATTTTGGGGCAATATGTGCAAGAAAACCGGTTTTAACGCTTTTGCCTTGTTTCCGCAAAGGGCATACAATGTGGGGTATAAGTGCGGGAAGGAGCGGTGATTGAATATGAACCTGGCCGAGCAAATTCGCAACGCCCGCAAGGCGCAAAAAAAGACACTGCGGCAGTTGGCCAAAGAAACAGGCATTTCCTACCAGTATATTTCCGATATCGAGCTTGGGAAAAAAGAGCCTTCCTGGCCCAAGCTGCAGCGGCTGGCCAAGGCGCTGCAGCTCAACATTCTGCTGGCGCCAGCCGATAAAAAACAGGGGATAAAAAAACAGGGGGAAATATAATTGTTCAAGGATTTGCAAGCCAAAATAGAAGAAATGCGGGACCGCCTGCATAAAATTAATTGGCCGGCGGAAAAAGAAAAACTGCTGGCCGAAAGCAAGAAGTTGGACCAGCTGATAGTGGAATATTACAAACTGCAGCACCCCGGAACCCGGGCGGGGAAGCCCGGTTGCAGCCCGTAGCCTCAACTTCCCCGCAACAGAGAAAAATAAAAAGCCGGTTTGCTTGCGGCAACCCGGCTATTCTTCAGGCTTCGCGTTTTTCCAGGTAACGTTCCAGCTTGCGCTTGACCCTCTGCAATGCGTTATCTATGGACTTAACGTGCCGTTGCAGATCTTCGGCAATTTCCTGATACGACTTGCCCTCCAGGTAGGACATGAGCACTTTCCATTCCAGCGAGCTTAAAATTTCGCCCATTTTCTCCTCAATATCATCAAATTCTTCCCGGCTGACGATCAGCTCCTCAGGATCGGAAATCTTAGAACCGGAAATAACATCAAGCAGGGTACGATCGGAATCTTCATCGTAAATGGGCTTATTAAGGGATACATATGAGTTCAGAGGGATATGTTTTTGCCTGGTGGCTGTCTTGATGGCCGTGATTATTTGACGGGTGATGCACAATTCGGCAAAGGCCCGGAAGGACGACAACTTGTCCATGCGAAAATCGCGAATGGCTTTATACAGGCCGATCATACCCTCCTGGATAATATCTTCCCGGTCCGCCCCGATCAAAAAATAGGAACGGGCTTTGGCGCGCACAAAATTCTTATACTTGTTGATTAAATATTCCAGAGCTACATCGTCACCCTCACGTGCAAACTCAACGACTTCCTCATCAATCATTAATTGAAAATCGCTGGGCGCCTCCCTTTGGGCGTTTAAATTCAACAATATCCCCCCCGCCACAATTTACCCTAAAACCCAAAATAAAACAGCCACAACGCCATTTAGACATTAAAATCCGGGTGTTAAAAGCCCAGATGACGTAATGGAAGTAATAAAGCACATATGGATGTTAATTTAACTAGTTAAACAATAAGGCTGCATTACAAGCTATATTATAACCGTCACCCCAGGGCTCGTCAAGCCAAAATAATCCCATTGCCGGTAAATCCATTCTAGCCCCTTTTTCTGCGCCATTGTTCCAAAACGCGGCGCGTGCCGGCCGTCAACCTGTTCTCCAGGTAGCCGTCCGTGGGATTATCACGGGCAAAGGATTCCTGGCTCTGTTTTTTAACCTGCAGCACCCGCTGGCGCAGTTCACCCGGCGTCATGCGGTAGGCACCGCGGCCAAGAATAATGCGCTGCTCGTCCCAGTCCGAAGTAACCACCCGGATATGCACGTCCCGGGGCAAATCGCCCACCAGGCGTTCTATCAGCGAATCGGCAGTTTCCTGCTCCCGGGTATAAAAAACCTGCACGCCGTTGATCTCCTCGTACCTCAGCGCCTGGTTATTTTTTACCCGGTGGGCGTCAAAAACCACCACCACCCGGTCGCCGCTAAACCCCGCGTAATCGGCCAATATGTGCACCAGCCTGTCCCTGGCGTGTTCCAGACTTTCCTCCTTTAACTTGGCCAGTTCCGGCCAGGCAAAGACCACGTTATAGCCGTCCACCACAATGTACTCGTTCATTCCTGAACCCTACTTCTCTGACGTACTGCCTCGAACATAACCAGCGCCGCGGCCACCGAAGCGTTGAGGGAATTGATTTTTCCCGCCATGGGCAGCCTAACCAGCAAATCGCACTTTTCGCGCACCAGGCGGCCCAGCCCCTTGTCCTCACCGCCCACCACCACGGCCAGCGGCCCGTCCAGGGGCGCTTCCCAAACCAGTTGCCGCGCCGCCTGGTCCGCGCCCACCACCCAAATGCCCTGCCGTTTAAGCCAATCGATGGTGCGGGCCAGGTTGGCCACCCGCGCCACGGGAACGTGCTCCACCGCCCCCGCCGAGGCCTTGGCCACCGCCGGTGTTATAGCTACTGAACGCCGGCGGGGTATTACCACCCCGTGCGCCCCCGCGGCGTCCGCGCAGCGAATGACGGCCCCCAGGTTATGCGGGTCGGTAACTTCGTTCAGCAACACCAGGAAAGGGTCGCCGTCCTGCACCGCCGCCAGGATGTCCGGCAAAGCGGCGTACGCGTAAGGCGCAGCCCGGGCAATGACGCCCTGGTGCACGGCGCCGGGCGCCAGCCGGTCCAGGACGCTTTTCTCCACCTTTTTCACCGGCACTCTCCTTTGCCTGGCCAGCGCGGCAATGTCGGCGGCCGCCTTCGGCTGCAGTGAAGCGGCCAGGTATATTGTATTGAGAGGTCTGCCGGACTGCAGGGCTTCACGCACCGCGTGGCGCCCGGCAATAATGTCTTCCATCAGCCGTCACCTGGTCTACAACCGCCGGAATTTCTCCCTCACTTCGGCCTGCCTGCCGCAGGACATGGGGCCTTCGGGACACGGTCCTACCAGGCAGCGAGGCCCTGCTTCCCGGAACAACACCGGCGCCACTTGCCGCACCAAGCGCAGCATTTCCGTAGCCAGGCGCCTGATTTCCCACTGGGCACGGTTGCAGCAGCGAATAGAAAAAAAATGCATTAATTCCCTGGCATTCATGGTCACCACCAGCTTGGTCTCGGTGGCGTTGGGCAACACGAAGCGGGCGTCCTCCTTGGCCGAATCGCCGTAATCCTTCAGTTTATCCAGCCAGTAATCGTACCATTGCTGGATTTGTTCCATCTGCCGGGCGAACTCGCGCACCTCGCTTTCTCCCAGCGCGGCGATGCGCGGGGGAATTATATAGTTAAATACGCCGCCGGCGCCGCCTTCGCCGACATACCGCTGGGACTTGACGCTGAAACTAGCAATGCGGTGCCTGGTGATTTGCGCCAGCAAGCTGCGCGACACGCCCTCGATGCCGAAAGTGAAGCTGGCATGCTCCACCGGCGACAAATGCCCCATTTCGATAAGCTTGCGTACAAATGCCGACTGGTCCCGGGCGCTCACGCCCTGTTGCAATTCCCCTATGTCCGCCGCGGAATAACAAAGCTTGGCCGCCATGGCCACCAGTTCTTCGGGGTTTTCCGTGCAGCGCAGCAGCACCACCCGCAGTTCCGTTCTCCCCATCATTATTCCTCCGCAACCATGATTTAAACCTGGGCAGCAGCGTGCCGGCACGCGGCGCGGAATGCCGCCCGCCGGGGCCCGGCCCGCGCGGGCTTTAAGGCGCCAGTTCCTCTTCTATGACCTGCCGGGCCAAGGCGAAAATTTCCTCCAGCCTGGCCATGTCCCGCCGCAGGTACAGGTAGCCCACCAGGCATTCAAACCCCGTGCTCTGGCGGTATTCAATTATGCTGTTGCCGCGCGACCCGTGCCCGGACTTGTAATTGCGCCCGCGCCGGGCCACCGCTTCCTCGGCTGCATTGAGCCGCCCTTCCAGGGCGTGGAAGATGCGCGCCTGGGTGGATGCCCGCACGTGCCGCACCGCCTCCCGGTGCAGCTTGTTGACGCTGAGCAGCCCCCTGTTGACCAGGTATTCCCGCACCGCCAGTTCGTATACCGCATCGCCGATATAGGCCAGTACCGGGGAAGGGAGCCGGTCGGGATCAACTTTGCTTTCCGTTACGCCCAGCATATTACCCCTGCTTTTTCCAGCGCACCCCGGACGGGGTGTCTTCCAGCACAATGCCCAGCTCTTTGAGGCGGTCGCGGATGCCGTCGGCGGTGGCCCAGTCTTTCCGCCGGCGCGCTTCCTGCCGCACTTCGATTATCAGCTAGATCGGA
>CAJYBN010000160.1 GCA_913064925.1 uncultured Peptococcaceae bacterium | reverse complement strand
CCAAAAAGTGAAGGAAATAGTGGAGCTGATAGAGGATTTTCGCCGGGAAGCCCTGGAAATGGGCCTGGCTAAGGAGAAATATATTCCGGCGCTGGTGGAAATCGATGAGGAAATGGAGAACCATGTTGCCTCGCGGGCAGCGGAAGAAATTAAGTCAGCCATGCAGGAATGCATTGTCAAGCAGCTGACCAAGCAAGAGCGGGAAGCGCTTTTAGATCAAGTAAAAGAGAACATAATGAACGACCTGCTGGAAACTTACCCGGAACAGGAACAAGCCATACTTAACATATTGGAGAACGTGGAAAAGAAAATAATGCGCCGGTTTATACTGGGTGACCGCGTGCGTATCGACGGCAGGGCATTGAACGAAATCAGACCGATTTCCGTGGAAGTGGGAATTTTACCGCGCGCGCACGGCTCGGGCTTGTTCACGCGCGGGCAGACTCAAGTACTTTCCGCGGTAACGCTGGGCGCTATATCCGAAGAGCAGATATTGGACGGCCTTGGCATAGAGGAAAGCAAGCGCTTCATGCACCATTACAATTTTCCGCCTTTCAGTACTGGTGAAACTAGGCCCATGCGCTCGCCCGGCAGGCGAGAAATTGGACACGGAGCGCTGGCGGAGCGCGCGCTGGAACCTTTGATTCCGCCCGAGGATAAATTTCCTTATACCATTAGGCTGGTATCAGAAGTATTGGAAAGTAACGGTTCCACTTCCATGGGCAGCGTTTGCGCCAGCTGTCTGGCGCTGATGGATGCGGGCATCCCCATTAAAGCTCCCGTGGCGGGCGTGGCTATGGGATTAATTAAAGAAGGGGAAGAATTTGCCGTTCTCACGGACATTCAGGGTATCGAAGATCACCTGGGAGACATGGACTTTAAAGTGGCTGGTACTGCCCGAGGGGTCACGGCGCTGCAAATGGACATCAAAGTACCGGGTATTACCAGGGATATTTTGCAGGTTGCTTTGCGCCAGGCCCATGAAGGGCGCATGTATATATTGGAGAAGATGACCCAGGTAATTGCCGAACCCAGACCCGATCTTTCTCCTTACGCGCCCAGGATTATCCAGACCATGATCGACCCGGATAAGATCAGGGATGTCATTGGTCCGGGCGGCAAAATCATCAAGAAAATTATTGAAGAAACCGACGTAGAAATCGACATCGAGGACGACGGTAAGGTATATATCGCGGCCGTCAACCCGGCGGCGGGTCACAGGGCTTTGGAAATCATCGAAACTTTGACCAAGGACGTGGAAAGCGGCCAGATTTATCTGGGAAAAGTGACCAGAGTAACGGATTTCGGCTGTTTTGTAGAAATCATTCCCGGGGTGCTGGGGCTGCCGGGCAAGGAAGGACTCGTGCATATCTCCCAGCTGGCGCATGAACGCGTCAACAAGGTAGAGGACGTAGTAAAGGAAGGAGATATGATCCAAGTTAAAGTGATTGGCTACGACAACCAGGGGCGCTTGAAACTGTCCAAGAAGGATGCTATGCCGCTACCGCCCGGTGGGAAAATGCCCGGCGGGAACAACAAGGCCAAACCAAGGAACGGCCGCAGGCCTACACACCGTTCGCAGCAGCGCCGCTCCCAAGTCCAAAGCAGCAGGTCTTAACCTCATCAACCCCTCTTCAACAAAGGGGTTATTTTATTGTCATATACTTAAGACAATATAAGGTCGTGCGCGGTGCCGCCCCCGCCGTTCAGGTACTCGTATAGTTTCTGCATTATATTAATATTTTTATCCCTCAATTGTTCGAATAATATGCTGAAAAGCTGCGCTATCATGATTGCGTCCCACGAGGCGGTATGTCGGTCCTTGATTTCAATGCCGTGCATGTAGAGCAGTGAATCCAGGGAATAGTCGTTAAAGGTCCGGATAAAGTGCCGCGGCAATGATTTTAGTATCTATTCTACAACGGCGTTATAGAGACGGCACCGACAGAACTGCTTCAGCTTCTTGGTTAATGAAAGCCAAGTCAAATCCTACGGCGTGACCCACTGGGCAACGGGCCTGCGTAACCACTTTTGGTATTGGTACAAAATTGTTAATTATCGGGCTGAACAACTTGTTTACCTCCCTACTGGCTCAAATAGCTGAGCCAGTATATGCTAAACCTGTTGCTGGTGAGCTTTTGCAATCTGGATACGGCCGTAAAGGCGTCTTTCAATAAAGCCTGTTCTCTCTTGCTGAGCTTGTTGGGATTGACGTAATTATCCGGTTCGCGTCCCTGTTTTAGTTTTTTGATGTTTTCCCTGATACGGAACATCATCAGCGTTTCATAAGCGGTGCTAATTAATTCAGCGTCGTCTTCCGGGATAATCTTTAACTGGCTAAGCTTGTTGATCCTGTTGAAGGTTGAGGTTTCTTTAATGCCGTGCTTTACTGCAAAGACTCTGATGCAGTTGACGATATGGATGGAGGCGGTGTTTTTCAGGTTGAGCTCACCTTTATTGGGGCCGGATTTCTTAGTAATGAACCCGCCCAGCAAGTTCAGCGGCACTTTAAACCTTATATCGTCTTGGGTCAGCAGGTGGGAAACTATTGAAGATTCTTCATCATGGTCAAAAATGAAGGAGCGCAGCTCGTTAACCAAATTGTTTTCGCCGTAAATGAAACGAAAATCCAGGAAGATTGTTAGGGAGCGGACGTTTTCCGGGGTCACTTTAGTCATCCACTCGTTGATTACTTTGCGCCAGCCGGTAAGCGACCGGCACCAGTAGGGATTGGAAGCCATGACGCCGCCTTTACACTTGGCGAAACCGCATTTCTCTAAGCCCATCACCACTTTTTCTGCCAGGCGGCGAAAATATTCGTCTGCCGCCTGAACCTGGTCGGCCGGGGGGTCCCGGTAAATGATGGCGTTGTCCTGGTCTGTGCGCAGGGTCTGTTCACACCGCCCCGCACTGCCCATGTGCACCCACGCGTATTCTGCGGGCGGCCGCCCTCTGCCTTCTTGTACCATTGCTTCTTCACATATTTCAATAATTTTACGGGTTAACCGGTCATGCAGTTCGGTCATTATTTCTAGTATTTCCAGCACAGTGGCTTTTTCTGCGACGAGAGCGTTAAGTATGTTGTCAACCTGCTGGCCGACGTCAACCAGCTCGTCGATGCTGCTTTTATGATCGATTTCATCGGTCAGCAGCAGGGTGCCGGTACTGCGGGCCTTAATTAAGTCCATCAATGTTACGATGCCGACCAGCCTGCCTTTGTCGACAACGATCAGGTGCTTTACCTGGTGTTTAATTACCGCCAGCAGCGCCTGGTGAAAAAAAGCGTTGGGCGCGATGGTAACGAGGTCGCGCTCCATGACCGATTCCACGGCAATTTTCTCCGGCGCCAGCAAGTTGCCGGAAATCATGTTTCTTATCAGCCCTTTTTCGGTGATCATGCCGAGGGGCTTGTTTTGGTGGTCGATGACTACCAGTGAGCTGATGTTTTTTCTGAACATAATATCGACGGCCGTTTTGACCGATTGCCACGGGTAACAGGTGAGCACGGGAGTGGACATTATTTCACTTACACGCTTTCTGAACAAAGGTGGTTCCACGCTGCTATAAGCTTCATAGGATTGCTCGGCGACGATTTCCTCGTATAGTACGCGCATGCGCTCGGACAGCATTTGGCTGAAAAAACCGGCAAAATCCGAGTGCTGGTTGATAAGTTTCTCCAGTTCCTGCCGGGGCAGCAAGTAGCAGACCAGTTTCTCCTTGGCCCTCACAGAAACGGGGTAGGGCTGGTCGGTCAGGGCTACGGTTTCGCCAAAAAAGTCAAAACGCTGGCGAAAGCCGAGTACGGTTTCCATTCCTTTTTCATTGGTTATTACGACTTCAGCTGCTCCCTGGCTGATGATAAACAGGCATTGCTGGCTGGGTTCACCCTGCCTGAAAACATAGGCACCTGGAGGATAGGTTTTCAGTTGCAGTAGGGGCACAAGCTTTTGCAGCACCTCCAGCGTTAGGGAATTGAAGGGCGCTACTGATTTTAAGATATTGATTACTTCAGGGGTGCTCTCATTTGCGTGCATATCGACAACCCCGTTTCGCGTGTAAGTCGATAGCGGCGTAATAATCTTAATCTTAATTTTAAGAGTAATTAAAACATTATAACCCGGTAAAGTCAAGATAATTTACCGGCCACGTTCCGTACAAACATGGTCCAATCATCTGCAGCATATATTTTTATTAAGTCTTAACCGAACAGGGGGTTGGCATCATATTTATCATCGTTAAACGGGTAACCGCATTGAAATTACTTGCCTTTGTCGTTCTATGCACATTAATTGGACTCTGGGTGAACTGGCCGGGAGGGAAAACCGCCGCTGTGGTAGCAGAACCCGTGTACCGGGGCGACCCGGAGGGTAAGTTAATTGCTTTAACATGCAACGTGTTTTGGGGCGAAGAGTATATCGGTCGCATGCTGGATATTTTGCAGGAAAAAGACGTTAAGGTAACCTTTTTTATCGGCGGGGGGTGGGCGGAAAAATTCCCCCAACTAGTCAGGGAGGTATACCAGCGGGGGCATGAAATAGGCAATCACAGCTATTCTCACCCGCACCCCGACGAAATTTCCCGGGAGGCCAACGCCCGGGAAATAGCCAGAGCTGAAGAGGTTATTAAGGGGATTACCGGGGAAAAACCCGTCTTTTTCGCTCCACCCTATGGAGAAAGGGGGTTGGCGGTGCTGGCGGCAGCGGAGGAAATGGGGTATCGCACAATTTTGTGGAGCATTGACACCGTGGACTGGCGGCGGCCTGAGCCGGGAACAATCACCGCCAGGGTGCTCCACAAGGCGCACAACGGTGCCATTGTGCTTATGCATCCCACTGCTCCGACGGTGCACGCCTTGCCAGATATCATCGACGGGTTGCGCGCACAGGGGTACCGCCTGGTCACGTTGGGAGAAATGCTCGGCTGTTCAGGTAATAAAAAATAGCTTGCCGGGCATTTTAAGTACCGTACAGACAGACTATTTACGAGGTGGATGTTATGCTCGTTAGGGACAGTCTGTTTACGGTATTATTTTTTTGTCTTTACATATTACTGCTTCCCGCGCCGGGATGGGCGGGCGAGCAGCGGCTGCTGCCACTTAACGCGCAGTCGGCGTTATTGATGGATGTGGAAAACGGTCAAGTGCTTTATGCCCAAAACCATAAACAGCCAAGGCCGGTAGCCAGTACAACCAAAGTAATGACGGCTCTTATTGCTCTGGCCGGCGCAGAATTGCACGGTACGGTTAGGGTCAGCCCGCGCGCTGCTGCGGTGGAAGAGTCGTCCATGCATTTACGGCAAGGGGAAAATCTCACCCTGGAAAACCTTCTTTACGGCGCATTGTTGAGCTCCGGCAACGACGCCTGCGTGGCCATTGCCGAACATGTTGCCGGTTCGGAAAAGACTTTCGTCGCGTTCATGAACGAAAAGGCGCTGCTAATTGGCGCCGAGAACACTTGCTTTCAAAATACCAACGGTTTGCCGGTCCGGGGCCACCATTCAACTGCTCTGGACTTGGCTTTGATAACTCGTTACGCCCTGCATAACCCCGTTTTTTGCCGCATTGTTAAAACGCGGTACAAGCTGGTAAAGGAACCCGGCAGCTTTGAACACCACTTGGTGAACACCAATAAACTGCTCTGGCGCTATCCCTGGGCCGACGGGGTCAAAACCGGTACTACCAGCGAGGCAGGCAAATGCTTGATTGCTTCAGCCAGCCGGGAAGGCCGGCGCCTGCTGGCGGTGGTTTTAAACGACGGCGACCGTTTTGGGGATGCAGTGCGATTGTTGGAATTCGGTTTCAGCAGCTTCAGGCAGGTTCACGTGGTATACGCCGGCGAAGTGTGCGCCCGGGTTTCCGTGCTGGGCGGGGTGTGCAAGACAGTTCCGGCTGTGGCGGCCGGTGCGGTTAAGGTTAATATTCCTGCCAACCGCATGGACCTGCTGGGAAAAAAGGTGAATCTGCTGTCGAGCGTTTCCGCCCCGGTGCGGGAAGGACAGCTGTTGGGCCGCGTTACCATTTTCGTTGACGGGATTCAGGTCGGCCAGGCGGACATCGTCGCGGCCGGTAGTGTGGACAGGATGCTGCCTCTGCAAAAAATAATGAAAAGGGTGATACATTTTGACGGGTGAACCGCCCGCAGCCGGTGTGGGCGGCTCACCTGCGCCCGGCTGAACCGGCACGGCTCATTATATTTAAGCGTATGACAAGGAATTCAACGCAACAGCAAGAAAATATACATAATAAGAAATATGGCTGTTTAATTGGGGAGGTTGCTGTGTGATACAGGTTGCGGAACTGGATAACGGAGTGAAAGTGCTTACGGAAAAGATACCGCATGTTCGCTCCGTGGCGCTGGGCGTTTGGGTTGACGTGGGGTCGCGGGACGAAAACAACGGCCATGCGGGCATATCCCACTTTTTAGAACACCTGATGTTCAAAGGCACTAAAAAGCGAAGCGCCAAAGACATTGCTGAGGAGCTCGATGCTGTAGGCGGGCAGCTGAACGCTTTTACCACCAAAGAATATACCTGCTATTACGCCAGGGTGCTGGATGAACATTTTGCGCTGGCACTGGACTTGCTTAGCGACATGCTTT
>CAJYBN010000159.1 GCA_913064925.1 uncultured Peptococcaceae bacterium | reverse complement strand
CCGATCTCGAGCCGCAGGCAGCCGGAGTTCATACGCAGAAACCTTATTTGGTACTGAGAGAAGGCGTCCAAGACACGGAAGCGGACTGGGCGGCTTTTTCAACTATTGTAGAAGTCTGGCCCTATGTCAAGCGGACCACATTCCAGCAGGTGGATGCCATTGTCAATGCCGTGATTAATACCCTACACCGGGCAAGGTTCAGTGAGGCAGGAGAACAATATTTAGCTGATTATATCGGCACCGCGGGGCCTGACTTCGTGGATGAAAAATGGGACGCTATTACTCGGGGATTGCGCTTCCGGGTGTTTGCTCTGGGCTGGCTGAATGGGTTTACTTACGATCCTGACCCGGTAGCAGCTCTACAGAACTGGACGGCAACCACCTGGCCGGAAGTGCATACGGACCCGGTAACGTGGACACCAGCTGATACTACGCCAGGGATTTATTGGCGACTGGTACGGCTGGTATCGGTGGAAATGACGGCAGCGGTTACCTGGCTGGAGGCGCAAATTAACGGTCACATCCTAACACCCAGCGCAACAGTAAGGCTTACGTGGGTAAGAAAACTTGTTGAGGGGTTGGCAAAACAGCGCAGGTTAAAATTATCTGACGGTAGCCCTTTGGAGTTGTTAAAAGTAGCTGCCGACAGCGAGGCCGACCCGATGAAACGGGGACAGGTGCAACTGACGGCGAGGTTCGGCATACTACAACCTGTTGCCCAGGTGGAGGTTTTGGGTAAAGCCATTGTCGGCGGTGCGGTTAGCGGGGAGGTGACTTAATATGGCCAAGGCTAAGAAGTTAGAAAAAAAGTCTGTTGGACAAGAGCAAACGGAAGCAGTCTACAGTCGCGACGAACTTATTGCCGCGGCTTGTTCTTTCGGCGTAAAGCCGGAAGTGGTGGCCGGGGCGTTGCGACTGGCAAACAAAGACAATTTGACGAGAACCGAAGCCGAGAAGGCAATTGAAGCATTTCTCGAAAGGAAGGTGTGATAAATGGCAGGTTCTGTATTCCAAGTGGGCGAGCAGAAGATACGCCCGGGGGTTTATGTACGCGTGACCAACATTAGCGAACCGCCGGAGGCGATTATATCACAAGGTGTGGTGGCGGCCCTGTTCCGTACTTCCTGGGGACCGCTGGGAGAGGTAACCTATCTTGAAAGTGCCGATGCGGTAACTGCCACCTTTGGTGGTAGCGGCACCATTGACGCCGCGTTGGAAGCCTTCCGCGGTGGCTGCCGTCGGGTAGTGGGATACCGCCTGGGCAGCGGCGGGGCGAAAGCTGCAATTACCCTCAAGGATACCGCTGCTACTCCGGTAGACGTAGTAACTATAACCGCTGAATATGAGGGCGTGCGCGGTAATGACTTCAAAGTAACCGTCAGGGATTCCCTTACCGATACGAGCAAGCGGGAGTTATTGCTATACGAGGGAGTAACGCTGTTGCAGACGATTACTTTTGCTAAAGGAACCGATGAGCCGCAGGCCCTTGTTGACGCCGTGAACGCTTCTAATAACCCGTATATCACGGCTACAAAGCTGGCAGATGGCAACGGTACTTTGGCAACCATAACCCAGCAGGTATTAACCGGCGGCCAGGACCCGACTGTGGATGGTGCAAGCTACAGTGCTGGTTTATCTGCAATCGAAGCAATTGACTGGAACGTGTTGGCGGTAGACAGTGAGGACCCGGCAACTCACGTGGCGGTGCAGACCTACATCGACCGAGTACGCAACGAAGGCAAGCGGGTGCTGGCTGTGGTGGGCGAGCCGACTAGTGTGGAACTGACTACCCGGCTTGCCAATGCTAAAGCCTACAATGATCCGGCTATTGTCTATGTGGCCAACGGCTTCAAGGGTTCGGACGGCGTTATCAGGGAAGGCTACAAGGCGGCAACCAGGGTTGCGGGAATGATTGCAGCGGCCAGCATAACCGAATCCCTCACCCACGCAGTGGTCAAGGGTGCTACGGAACTCGTGGGGGCGCTTACTAACGCAGAGATTGAGCAGGCTATCCAATCCGGGGCACTGGTGTTTACCATGTCGGCTCAGAAGCAGGTACAAATCGAATACGGTATTAACACCTTTGTAACGCCTACTGCCGATATGGACGCCGGCTGGAAGAAAATCCGCCGCGTGAGGACCAGGGATAATTTGATGGACCGCATTGCTGCTACCTGGGATCCGCTAATTGGTAAGATTAATAACAGTCCGGACGGGCGGGCGACTCTAATTGCAGCGGCCCAGGGCATTATTAACAAGATGATTGCTGAAGGCGCTCTCTTGAGCGGTACAATCTATGAAGACCCGAACAATCCGCCTGTTGGCGATTCGGCCTGGTTCGTGGTGGCCGTGGATGACCTTGACAGCGCCGAGAAGGTTTACATCACTTTTGGCTTCCGGTTCAGCCCGGAGACTGAGTAATTGGGAGGTATGACAAATGGCCGATGGGCGTTATGTATTTCGCGATTGCGTACCTGATGGATCCATTGATATTGCTAACGTGTCAACGGGTGATGTGATAAACAGAGCCTGGTCCTTCCGGGTAAATATGCCCCCGGACCTGCAGGAAGAGCTGGATTCCGGTAACTTTGACCCCCGGAATATCCTGCGGGGTTATGACGGGGAATTATACGACGGTGACGGAAATTTCCTGGCTGAAGTCAATACCTGGCAGGCACAGATTAATTTCACCAACAGCGACTATCAGGCTGCCGGTAACAAGATTACCTGGGCCATCCCGCAGAGTTACAGCGTTACCTTAACCTTTACAGAGACGGTTATCCGGGATGCAAGGATTTTAAAGAAAGTTATTGCTGGCTTGAAGAATCGCGAACCGGATGCCGTTTTGAACTTTATGGGTGTCCTGCGCGGCCATAATGCGGCTTAAAGGAGGGCCTTAGATGAACGAAAAGAAACGTGAAGAACTCTTGGCTGCCGAAGATACCATCCTGCAGGACGTTAGCGGCGTCTTGCAGGCTATGGAAACAATAACGCAATATGAGACATATGAGGTAAAGCGGGACGGGAAGAAATTGTTCGCCTTCCGGGTGCGCGGGCTTGATGATGAGGAAATGGAAAATTGCCGCAACCTGGCCACTAAGACAATAAAAAGCAAGCGTTTGAGTGGCCTAGCCATGCCCGGGGATTTTAACGCCGCTAAATATAATTCACTTTTGGTTTACAGTGCCACCCACCCGGACGATAGGAAATGGCTGTGGGATAATAAAAATCTGTGGCAAAAGGCTAACGTTACTGCTGGCTGGCAAGTAGTTGATAAAGTACTGCGCCGGGGAGAGAAAGACGAAGTTATAGAACTGATTGAAAAGCTCAGTGGTTATTACGATGAGGAGCAAAGCGACCTTGAACAAACCCTAAAAAACTCATAGAAGCAGGGGGCAAGGCCACCCTGCTTCACCATATTTTTCAGCGGACAGGGAGAACGCCGGATGAAGTTTATGCCAAACCCTACAAGGTAAGGGTTTTTATGTTTGCTAGCATGAGAGTGCAGCTTGAAGCTGAGGAAAAAGCGATGAGAGAGGCCAGGGACAGGAGGGGTGAGGGGTAATGCCAGAGGAGATCTACAGGATAGAAATTCCAATTATAGTAGATGATCAGACCGAGGTTCCTCTGCGCCAGGCGGAGGAACGAGTCAATCGCTTCCAAAAAGAAGCAGAAAAAAGGAACCGTATGATACGCAAGCATTTTGAGTCCCTCGCCCGGCTCAAAATTATGCCTGTCATGCAGATTAGAGACCAGTTAACCGCCAGCGTGATTAAAGCGGATAAGCTGGTAAAAAGGCTGAACATGCAGCAGGCTTCCCCCATGCTGGCAGTTCAGGATCGCGTATCCTCCGTGATAACCAGGATCAATGCCGCCCTGGAGGTTCTGGATAAAGGTAAAGTTGGCGTAGTAGCCGAAATAAAAGGGCCGTTAATGGACGAGATCGTGAAAGCCAAAGCAGCCCTGGCCGCGTTGAATAATGTGAAGGCTGGTCCAGTTGCGGAATTGCGTGGGGAACTGTTTGGACAACTTACAAAAGCGATGGCGGAGATACGCAAGCTGGACCAGTTTGCCGCTGAACCTAAAGCATCACTGCGGGACCGGGTGACGTGGAGGGCCCGGGAGATTGGCCGAACATTAAGAAGCCTTATGTCCCGGGTTTGGACGGTTACTATACAGGCTAAAGATAAGGCTTCGGGTGTTGTAAGACGTATTACGGGTACTCTAACACATCCTCTTACAATGTTGGGGGCCGGTGCCGGGTTAACGGCGGCTATTGGATACCCCTTAAAACTTGCTGGTGAAATGGATAGGGCCCGGCGGTCAATTGAACTTTTTTCAGGTTCAACGGAAAAGGGAAAGAAAAACTTCCAGGATTTTGTAAACTTTGCGATCAAGTCTCCTATATATGAGGTCCCCTTTGTAATAAAAACCGCTGGCCAAATGCTGGCCACGGGTTTAGATGCCCAATTCACCAAGCGGTCTTTGAAGGCTTTCGGTAACGCTGCTATGTATACCGGTGCAAGCTTGGAGCAGCTTGAGCTCGCTTTCTACGGCTTCAAGCAAATTGCAGGTGTTGGGACACTTTCAATGGAGGAATTGAGACAGGTAACAGAAAATCTCAATGTGCCGCTCGCCTGGATTGCCGAAGAATTAGGAGTAACTGGAGAGCAGTTAAAAAATCTTGGCAGGCAAGGGATACCGGCAAAACGGGCAATGGAAGCAATTGTCAGAACCCTTGAAAAGAGATTTCCAGTCAAGGACTTTAATAATGATTTGCTGGCACTGGTTTCAAATGTCAAAGAATCAGCCCGAACCGTAGTCTGGTATTTCGGTAGGGGAATGTCCAAACCGGTTATCCGGATACTTCAGGACTTAACCGGAGTATTAGACCCTACAGGTGAAAAGTTTAAAGCATTTTCCGAGCGGATCGAAAGAGCGGGCAGGTGGGTAGGAAGGCAATTTGAATTTGCTTACAACAAGGTAAAGTGGTTTTTCTATAAGCTTAATTCAGACGAAGAATTTCAAAAACTGAATTGGGGAGATAAGATTGTTTATGTCTTGGATCAAATGATACTCGCGGCTAATAAATGGATTTCGGGCCCGGGCGGCAAGCAGGTAGAAAAAGTGCTTGTTAAGCTGGCCGAGATAGGCACCCGGGCTTGGATGACCGCTATTGCCGGCATGGCCAAAGGCTCATTGGATGCGCTTATGAGTGGTAATTTTGTGGGCGCCGCCGGACTTGCAGCTGGTACTGCGGTTTTAGGTGGCGGTTTAATAGCCAAGAGCGCAATTGGTGTCGGAAAGGCAATATTTAAGGGCGGAAAGGCGATAGCTCAGAGGGTAGGTAAAATGATAAAGAGAGATAAAGTTCTGGGTGGTCCTGCCGCCAGAGCAGGGAAAGCCGCGTCAAGTAACGGCAAAAGTATCGGTGCATTTTCAAAGGTTGTTGAAAGAGCAAGGGCGAAAGTGCCGAGACCTTCTATTAAAGCAACCGGGGCTTTATCGAAAGTGCGCGGGGTAATACCAAAATTAGGTAAAGTTGCCGGTAGAGTGGCCATTCCTGTGGCAATAGGCCTGGAGGTGGCCGATATAACAAAATCGGAAAATAAGGCCGCTGCCTTGGCAAAATCTATCGCCGGCCTGGGTGGTGGAGCTCTGGGAGCCAAAATTGGCGCAGCGATAGGCACTGCAATTTTACCCGGTATAGGCACTGCTCTTGGTACCGCTCTGGGCGGCCTGGGCGGATACCTGGCCGGAAAATTCATAGTAGGCAAGTTGGTTGACAGGTCAAGCTCAAGGTATGGAGAGCAAGTTGTGATAACCGGCAACACTTATGCAAATGAGCAGGCCCGTGCTTTTAAAGAAATGTCCGAACGGGCAGAGAAATGGGGCCGAACCATGATAGAAAATTTCATGCGCGGCAGGGATTCTGCCGGCATGAGTATGCGCGGATGGCTAAATAATAAGGTTTACGAGCCGTTTAGGTCCATTGTGAACCGGGCAAAATTGTGGGGCCGAAACCTGGCAAGGAATTTCCAGGCCGGAATGAACCAGGTTCAAGTTGCCATGCCGAATATTCAGGTGCCAAATATTCCGGCTAAAAAATACGCCAACGGTGGCATACTTACCCGTCCACACTTAGGACTGGTTGCCGAAGAAGGCCCGGAAGCCGTTATACCTTTGGCACCCAAGAGAAGAAAAAGGGCGCTTGATCTCTGGCAAAAAACCGGGCATGCCTTGGGAGTGCAAATGTTTGCCATGGGTGGTTTTACTGCCCCATTAGCTGTTGCCGGTGCAAATATTGCTGGCCATACCGGAAAAGGAGCCGGGTTACGTAAATTTGACATTGAAGATGCCCTCGAAGGGGTTTTTGAAACCGTTAAAAGTGTACGTGAATATGTAGAACAAATTTCTGCCACTTCTACTAGGTATACGGCAGTACTTAAACGCCTAGCTTTACCCGTGTCTTTAATAACTGAGGCCGTAGAAGTAACTCAATCAAAAAATAAAGCCCGTGCAGTGATAGAAGGGATTAGTGGTCTGGCCAGCGGATTTGCCGGGACGGAGATGGGAGCACTTGCAGGTACTGCTATTGCTCCCGGGATAGGAACAA
>CAJYBN010000158.1 GCA_913064925.1 uncultured Peptococcaceae bacterium | reverse complement strand
AATAATTTAACTTCTTCCTGATAGGGGGCTAATGCTTGATCAATACGAGCTTCCAGATTAGCAAGCTGTCCAGCCATGCTTTCAATCGCTGCGCAACAGGAAAAGAATCACTTGAATGAACTAAAGGCGGACCTGCTTCATGGCCTGTACGCGGACGTCATCGGAAGTAACGTCCTCAACACAGACATCGGGCAGCAGGCCGTCGTCGATGTACACGGCAGGAACGCTGTGTGCTTTGAGCCGGCGGATGTAACCCCGGCTCAGAACGGTCCCGGCTGCGACGAGCAGCCGCCCGCGGGAGTCGTAGACGGAGCGCCCGACCTTCATGCCGGGCCACAAAAAGTCAACCGCTACCCGCCTCAACCTGCCACCCCCGCTCGATGAATTTTTAGGCTAACACAACGCTCCACCTCGGCAACCTGCTTGTCGGGGCAAGCCGCACCAGGAGGGAAGCATCCCTATTGGGCACATTCCAACAAAACGGCTTGGCCCCGACAAATAGGTTGGACAGGAAGCCGCCCAGCACGCCCGCCCCGGTCAGGCGATCCGCAGAGTCTTTTCCCTCAACCTCCTTGTTCTTGTTCAGTGGACTGCCCACCGCCTCTCCGGGCGATGGTTTCTTGTTTCTTAATTCATCACCCCGCTTCGGTTTTTCCCACTCCACCACCAGCTCTTTTGTCACGCCCGGGAGGAAGTTAGTGTATAAAAGCGGCTCTTCTACTGTCTGGTTGTTCAGCCAGTCATGAATTTTCAGCTTCCCCTCGGAAACAAGGTGCACGTTGCCCGTGTTGGTCAGGCTGAGCACGTACCTGCCCCCGTTCCACCTGGCACCTTTAACCCAATTTAACTTCCAGTCCTTGACAACGTTCATTTTTCCCTGCGGGTCGGTTACTTTCACGTAAAAGGCAACAGAGAGGCTCGTAAGAACTCCCATCTCCGTCCCCTGTACCTACTCTTTGGGTTGTACCGTGCGCACATTAACGGCAGCGACGTGCTCCCCTACCTCTGCATCCTGGGGGATGCGCACGACCACCCTGGCCGTCACCCACTTTTTTGGAAGCAGGCGGATCGGCCCTTGAGGGATTACTTCAGCCCAGGCGGCCACCGAAAATTTCGGATCTACCGGTTCCTCTAAAAAAACTATTTGATTCCCGTGCTTCTCAAAATCCTTCACCCGCATTTCCACTACCTGTTCTTCCTCTGACACGTTTCTCAACATGACCTCTGTTTCCACCGTTTCTCCCTGCTTCGCCGTTACCTCAATAACGGCTGGAGAGATACTGATCCCGCTGGCCTCCAGCGACCCGGCCGGTACGGCTTTTGCCTCAACTGCCACCAACATGACTGCAGCAAATAATATAATACCCGCATAAAATACCCGCACCTTACTCCTTCTCCTTCTTTTTGTAATTCGCGTGCAGCACAACAGCTGGCCGGTCGTCATCCCGTTGAGACCCGGGGATAAAGCCCTTTATTCTAAAGAGGCATAATTTGCCACCAAAAGGGCAATACTTTTCTCGGCCGGCACCGTGCTCCGCCTGTTTGGCTTACGCTGGATCCGCCGCCTCTTGGTTTTATGTGCTATTGTTTCCACTATGTGCCTGATGGAAACATTATATGTGTCCTATTGGAAACTTGTTAATAGCAATTCTGCAGGGATAAAGTTTCTATTAGAAACCTCCCGGGGTACGGGCCGATATTCAAGTCCCGGCTACCTGGGGAGGGACATTAATGTTCCTGCGGGCTATTCAGTTTACCGGAAAACGGGGTGCGGCCAGGAAAGGTTATCCTTTCAACATCCCGGCCTTCCGGAATGTAAAAACTATTTCCATTACCCGTCCGGTTACATTTTTCATCGGCGAAAACGGCACCGGTAAATCCACCCTCCTGGAGGCAGTGGCCGACCTCTGCGGTTTTCACGCCGGCGGTGGCAACCGGAACCATTCGTTTTCTTACCAGGCCACCGAATCGGAGCTAAAGGAACACATCCGCCTGTCCTGGCGGCCGAAAGTTACTGATGGTTTCTTTTTGCGGGTAGAAACGTTTTACCACTTTGCCTCCTACATAGATGAACTGGCAAAAGAGAATCCACTTATTCTTAAATATTACGGCGGCCGCTCTTTGCATGAGCAGTCCCACGGCGAGGCCTTTTTTACCCTCTTCCAGCACCGGTTTGACCGCCGTAGAATCTACCTCCTCGACGAGCCCGAGGCGGCCCTGTCTCCGGCCTGGCAAATAGCCTTCCTCCGGCTCCTGTGGCAGATGGAGCAAACCGGTAACGCCCAGTTCCTCATTGCCACCCATTCGCCCATCCTGCTGGCCTACCCCGGGGCAACGATTTACAGCCTGGATTATTCCCCGCTGCAGTCTGTGGAATACGAAGACACCGAACACTACCGTCTTACCCGCGACTTTTTGAACAACCGGGCACGTTTCTTCCGCCACCTGTTTGAAGGGTAAAAAAGTTAGGTGCCATGTATTTCAAGAACAGCTGGCTCCTGTCGGCAGTAAACGTGCCAGTAACCGGAGCCAGCTGTGACGGGCACGCGCCTCCGACACCAGTTAAAAACCGCACATTATTGTGCGTTAAAATTTCGGTGCTGTGAACCTGTACCGGGTCCGCATACCAGTAAATCGTAATACGGTTAGTAGCAGGATCGAACTCCATTCGGCGTATAAAGGTACGAATAAACTCCCTGCGTTCCCGATTGGTTCCGTGCGCCAGAACCTGGTTCAAACACTCAATATATTCTTTTAAACGCAAAGCATCAATTTTTTCGACAGCTGGCTTAGATACGGCCAGCTGTTCTTTTTGTTTCTGCAGTTCCTCGATCTCCGCCTGGCGAAGCTTGATACCCTCGTTGTATAATTCAACGTTCTCTCCCTGGGCCACGGCCGCAACCAGGTTTTTTATTTCATTCTGCTTATCCTTGATCGCCTTCTCTATTCTTTTGACCATATTGCGGTATTCATTGGTTTCGGCCTCAATAGCGGCCGCTACCTGTTCGACCAACGCCTCGATCACCCCGGGAGTGAAGCGCGACTTAATCTGTTTGACAACCTCGGCTTCAAGCCATCTCTTGCTAATGCACACATCACGGCAGGCGTTCCGGCCTTGGTAGTGATAGTTCCGCACCGGTATTTGTTTTCGTGCCGGCCCCCCTGAATGAAGCTGGCCATCCGCCTGCCGCACGCAAGGCAGACAAAAAAATCTTTGGTTACAGCAACCACCCGAACACCATACTCGTCCAAAGAAGCCTTCAGAATGTTTGTCTTGCGTTTCCTGCGGCAAAACCTGCTGGCGTCATGCACCAGAAACAGCGTATTCATTAATATTTCCTTCTTCATATAGAACCTGCCGTGACAAGTTGCAGCAGCCCTTCGGCCCTTTCGTATTTCCAGACTATCTGTATTATTTCCCGCCTTGCTCCCGGAGTTGATTGCCGCCGGTATTCCCAGGCGTATCTTCTTATTTCATCCAGAGTCAAAAAGAGCCACCCCTTCTTACGCTTTCGCCGCACGCAAATAAGCGTACGCCCCCGGCGCGGCGCGCGGAGGCAGCGTATTATCGCGCCGGTTAACGGTATATTGCCCGGAGCTGAGCTCATGCACCCTCTCAAGCAACCCTAAAGTATTTCATAGCGGAAAAGGTCATCATGTTCTTAGGGCCGCCAACCTGGAATATGAAGACATACTAATGGGAGAAAAGCATAGAATTGTGGAAGTAATGGTTGCTTTACTAAAAAAAGGCTCCGTTCCTATTAGTTATTAATTAAGAATATATTTCGATCAAAGACTTCCACTTAAAACAATGGAATGAGGTCATTGAGAAATTGTCTAACATTCTCGCGTCCCTGCCCAAGCCTGGTTTGGCCCATTGAATACCATTCTTGCGAAACCATTCCACAAAAACGTTTACAAATTCTTGAAGCTGTGCTTGATGACAAAATTGAAAACAAGTAGAATAAACATAACATAAAATTCGAGGTGTTAGTATGAGCGTGTTGCGTAAAGAAATTAGCAAAAAGTTAAACTCTCTTCCCGATGACAAGCTACAGATTATTTACAATCACATAAAGGCAATTGAACTTTCAGAACCCGTCACAAGGCGTTATAACGTGCTTTTGGAATGGAACGATGATGAAAATGGTGGTTATACAGTGCTGGTTCCTGCGTTGCCCGGGTGCGTCTCCCAAGGTGACACCCGGGAAGAAGCGCTGAAAAATATTAAAGAAGCCATAGAGTGTTACCTCGAAGCGAGCAAAATTTACGGTGAGCCAATTCCTGACAGCGACCAATCATCAAACTCCGATTGGGTAGAGGTAACGGTATGACCCCCAGGATGCCAAGGGTTACCGGAGTTGATGTTGTATACGCACTTAGACAACTCGGCTTTGAAATCGATTACGTTAAGGGAAGTCACTATCATCTCAGACATAGGGACAACCCCAAAAGAAAAACCATAGTTCCCATTCATCGTGGACAAATAATTAAACCTTGGCAGCTTTCGCGGGCCTATCCCCCAAAAGGGGGATTTTTACCCGCATTAGAAGATGCTTTACAAGTTAGAGGTTTTGCTTTACAATACACAAAAAGTAAACCTTTTGTCTCATGGAGGTAAAGTTTAGTGTTCGCTAAGATTTCAAAAAAAGGCCAGATTACCTTGCCTGCCGAGGTTAGGAAACTTTTAAACCTCCGTCCCGGGGCGCGCGTCCGGTTCGTGATCGAGAAGGATGCCGCCCGGATTCTTCCCGCCGAAGGGGGAATCGAGACACTCAAAGGCGCCGTTAAAGTTTCAGCGCCGCAGGATTTCAAAGCCGCCCGCCATAAAGCTATGGAGGAACGCAGCCGTGAGAAAAGTGCGCGCACTCGACGCTAACGTTATCCTCCGCTTTCTGACTAATGATGTTCCGGAGCAGGCAAACCGTTGCGCTGTGCTATTGAAGCGGATTGAAGCCGGTACCGAAGAAGTCTGGTTGCCCGACCTTGTCCTGGCAGATATCATCTGGACCTTGGAAAAATTTTATAAACAACCCAAGAAACAGATCCGTGAGCTGCTCATACCCATTCTCAACCTGCGTAGCTTGCGCTTTTCGAGCAAGAAAACGGCTCAAAAGGCCCTCCAACTTTACGCAGAAAAGAACCTCGATTGGACCGATGCTGTTATCGCCGCGCAGATGCTTGCCCGCAAGCAGAGCGATATTTATTCGTATGACAGAGACTTCGACAAACTGGAAGGTGTTACCCGGCTGGAACCTTGAAAGGTCTCTCTGGTGTGCTTTCTTTCCTAAGGGTTGACGCCGGAGGCAGCGGCCTACCTGCAGGGCTTGAGCCGGAGCCGGGTGGGGAGCTTGCGGGACCAGATGGGAAAGATCATCGCCCTGGCCGAGGCTTACTCCCCCTCCGCCCTCAGCTGAGCCATGCGCCGGGCGCTGGCGTATGGGGCTTTTGACTACGGCACCTTAAAGGGGTTGGGATTACCAATGGAAACAATGTCCCATTCGCTTTCGGCAAGCAATTTACTGGTGGAGTGCAACTCGTTTTTTACCTGGGCGGCTCCTCTGTTTCATCATAGATAAACACATCCTCAATGGCTACTCCAAAAAAGCGTGCTATTTTGAACGCTAGTTTAAGGGAAGGGTCGTACCGCCCCTTTTCAATGGCGTTAATTGTTGCGCGGGTAACTTCCAGCTTTGTTGCCAATTCTTCCTGTGTCAGGTCATGCATGGCTCGGTAGACTTTCAATCGGTTTTTCATTATTTCTTCATCTCCAAAATAACCAAAGTAATAATCCAGAAAAGTAGTCCAGTAATCAAAATGCCTATCCATAACCCTAATTGGTTAAGAGCCACCCATGGCTGTATTAGCGCTCCAATGACCAGGAAATTTAAGAATATGAACGACAACGAACCCGACCAAGCATAATGTAGAAGACCCCTTTCGTCCATGACCGGCTCCCGGAAAAACTGTTTCGTGCCGAACCTGACCGTTAGATAGAGGACAGCAAGGACTCCCTGAATATAAATTACAAGCATGCTCCACCCGGTTAAATGAATAGAAAACAGAGAAAGGAAAAGAGAAACCAGCCCTATCAAGGCAATGGGTACACTAAGTGCAACTAGAACCGTCCCAATCAACCGGACAAGTAAGTTCTTTGGTGACGCAACAACCAAAAATCCTATGGTAATGCCAATAAATGCCGCCAACACCTGTCCCGGATTGACAATACCCTCCCAAAAGAACTGTACTGCAATATTAGTAATCAGATATGCTACCAGAAACACCAAAAACCAAATAACCTTGTTTTTCATGGTATAATGTCTCCTTCCTCTTTCTTCATTTCCTATTTTATTGTATAATAACCTTATCGTAATGTAAATAATATTTTACATTTTGTACAAGGAACCTTACATCCACCTATCCTTATAGAAAGATATTTAGAGAATTACCCTGTATCAAGACCTTGGAAAGCTGCCGGGCGTTTCAGCAAGTGCAAAGTATCCTGGCCCGGTATTGACAAAAAGGTGCTAACATGGTATGCTCTGCGTGTACTAGTTGTTATAGTACACATAGAGCAAATAGTACACATCGCAGGAGGTGATCTCGCCTGTTTATAATTGACCAGCGCAGCAGCACGCCCATATATCAGCAATTGATACAAGAAATCAAGGAA
>CAJYBN010000157.1 GCA_913064925.1 uncultured Peptococcaceae bacterium | reverse complement strand
ACTCTGGCCGCCAAGGATCGCGTGTTGGGGCACAACCCCCTGGCGGCCGTTTATTCCGGCTATTACCTGAGGACCCGGTTCAAGTAAGCTGGAAAAACAATTGGCGTTCATAATGTGCAATAATTTGTCTTTTTAGGCCTGACGCCTGCCGTCCTTGTCACTATGCCCTGGTGGCCATAGGCTTGACCATGATTTTTATCCTGGACATCAACAAAACGCTTACGCCGCACTGAATTTGGCACACAGGAGTTACGTTATAGAAACGAGTCAAATAACACTGCAGGGAAATGCCAAAGACCTATTGGCCGACAAAAAAGTCAAGGAAGTTTACACCCATTACTAGTTTAAACAAGAACGACCTGGAAAACAGGGTCAGACTGCTGAAACAGTACGCCGCAGAAGACACCGAAATTATTATGTGGGCGGTAGATGAGGGACCGATAACCATTGAATCGAGGTACGAAGAAGAGCTGGCGGCCGTGCCGCTGTTGAAGTTGGTGCGCGCGGCCCGGGCGGGTTAATTTATTATTGCCGGCTCTTGGAGGAAACATTTAAGTAAATATTTAAGTAAATATAGTATATTCTACGTGTTGACAAAAAAACACAGCAGCAGCAGCGAAATGTTTCACCTGTGAATCTTTGTGTAATATGATAAAATGTTTTAGAAACAAGAGCATTGCGGGGGCCTCGGTTCATGGAATACCTCAAAGCGCTGCAAATCAATCTTAACCTGTTTAACGTTACCAGCGTGATTGACATTTTAATTGTGGCCTTCGTGCTGTACCGCTTGATGCTGCTCATCAGGGGCACCAGGGCGATGCAGCTGATCAAGGGTATCATGGTGCTGCTGGTGGCCACCGCCCTCAGCAGCTTGCTCAACCTGAATACCGTGCACTGGCTGCTGAAGCAGACTATGACTGCATTGGTGGTGGCTCTGCCCATCGTTTTTCAGCCTGAACTGCGCCGTGCCCTGGGTAAACTGGGTGGCGGCGATTTCTTTTACCGCCCCCTCAATCAGATGAACGAGGGCGACCGGACCGCCCTGATCAATGAGGTGGTCAAAGCCGTGCAGAGCATGTCCTCCTCCCGTACCGGGGCTTTGATCGTGCTGGAACGTAACACCGGGCTGGAGGAATTCGTGGACACCGGCGTCAGGGTTGAGGCCCGCGTGTCGGCGGAATTGCTTGTTAACATATTTATTCCGCGCTCCCCGCTGCACGACGGGGCGGCTATCATCAGGGGGGACAGGCTGCAGGCCGCGGCCTGCGTATTGCCGCTTTCGGACAGCATGGAACTGAGCAGGGAACTGGGCACCAGGCACCGCGCGGCTGTTGGCCTGTCGGAACAGACGGACGCCCTGGCGGTGGTGGTTTCCGAGGAGACGGGCACCGTGTCCCTGGCCCTGGAAGGCAACCTTTACCGGCGCCTCAACGAGGCGGGGTTGCGGGAACTGCTGGGCAAATTTTTACAGCCCACCAAGAGGAGCGCCATTTCCTCCCTCTGGCAGCGGAGGTGAACTTTTTGGCCTTCAATTGGCAGGACATGTCAATTCGCATACTGGCCTTGCTGGTGGCGGTGCTGCTTTGGGTTTACGTCACCAACGAGCAGAACCCGGTTACCGACCAGACCTATAACATTCCCCTGGTAATGGAGGACAAGCCGCCCGGTTATGTGGTGGAAGGGCTGCCCAAGGCGGTGAACATTCGGGTTAAGGGCACCATGAGCGTTATCAGCACGCTGAAAAAGGAAAATTTTAAGGCCCGGGTGAAACTCTTCGACACCGGCACGGGAGAGCAGGAACTGCCCGTGGAGGTGTCCACGCCGCCCGGCATCGAGTTGCTGCAGGTGATCCCGCAAGTGGTGAGGGTTAACGTGGACAAGGTGGTTGAGAAAACAGTGCCTGTTTCCGTTAGCTTGAAGGGCGACGTGCAGGACGGAATGCAGGCGGGCGAACCCGTTTTAAAACCGCCGGTGGTGGTTATCGAGGGGCCCAGCAAGATACTGGCGAAAATAGACCAGGTGGGCGTTACCGTGGACGTGAGCGGGGCCGATGATACACTGGAGCGGGAGATGGCGGTAGATACCGGCATTGACGCAGTAACGGTGCGCCCGGGGCTGGTGGCGGTAACGGTGCCTGTGACCGAGCTGCCCTCCAAGCGCCTGCCGGTGCGCATCAGGCTGTCCGGCCAGCCGGCCGCGGGATATGTGGTGGGTCAAACGGCGGTGCAGCCGTCTTCGGTGCAGGTGGTGGCGCGGGAGGAAGTGCTGCAGGGTCTCACTGCGGTAAGTACCATGCAAGTGGACATTACCGGCATTGCGGCCGACGTGGAAAGGGACGTGGCGCTGGTGCTGCCCGACGGGGCCAAGTCAGTCCATCCCGACAGGGTGAGTATCACCGTGCGCATTTTTCCGGCGGCGGGGCGGGAGCAGGAAAACCCTCCGCCCAGCGGGAATGAAGAAACCATGACGCAGCCGCCCGCGGAACATGGGACAGGTAACGCCGGCATGCCGGATGTTCCCGGGGAGGAATAAAGCTGTGGCGGTTTTGACCGTCCCGGCGGGCGCGCCGCTTCCGGCCCGGTGCGACAGGACCGGCGTGCCGCAGCGGCAGGCCGGCGCTTCCGTTTCCTGGAGCGAACGACGTGCGGAGCGCCGGGTTACAACTCTTGGAGAAACGAGGGAGCGAAACCGGGAGGCGCGCGCAGGACGCGCGCGGCAGCTCGAACCGAGACAGGACGTAAGCCTGCGGGCGGCCCGGTTTCGCCCGGAGCGAGCCTTAGAGTTGTCCGGCGGCTACTTACCCATCATTTTGTCAAATATTTCAACCAGCTTCCGGCTGAAGGTACCCCTGGCCAGGGTTTCCAGTCCCTTCTCCATTTCCGGCAGGACGCCCAGTACAGGCAGGCCGAATTCTTTGGCCACCGTTTCGGGCAGGTCCTCAATGGGAGAAGGCTCCCTGTTGAACAGCAGCTGCAGTTTTTCCACCGGGAAGTGCACATCCTCCAGGTCCCAAAGGAAATGCTTCAGCATTTGCACATTGTACCTGAATGTGTCCACCACCAGCACCGGGAAGTCCGACTCCTCCAGTACCATGTAGTTGAAGCTGGTGGGCACGTTACCCGTGTCCACGACCATCACGTCGTAATCGCTTTTCTTTATAGCATTAAAAATTATCATAATTTCGTAGTATATGTTGCCGTAGTGCGGCAGCTTAGGGTTGGTGTTGGTGGCCAGCACGTCCAGCCCCGAAGGGTGCTTTTGTAAGAACGCCGACCATTCGAATGGCGTGTATTTCACGAAGATGATGGGCGTTTTCCTGCTGCGGCGGTAAATGTCTTCGCACCAGTCGCTGATGTTGGGGTGGGGGTTTAGCTTGAGCCTTTCGGTGACATCGCCGTGGTGAATGTCCAGGTCCAACAGAATGGTTTTGTGCCCCTTGTTTTGGCTGATCAGGGCCAGTTCCTCGGCGATGGTGGTGTTACCGCTTTGCCTGGTGACGCCGTATATCGAGATTATTTTCATTAATATTTTAGCCCCCTTAAGTAATACTTTAGCATTAATTATCTAACATATTATAATTGGTTTGGGGTAAATACAAGTATTTTTTTATATTTTTGGCGGCAGCTGAAATTAGCATCGGCTGGTGGGTATTTCAGACTCAGCACGGCGCGGTGCGCACATGCGACTTGCTTTATTGCCGGGTTTACCGGCGCATGTACCGGAGGCTGCGCCCTTTGTACCGGGCCATCCAATCCATAACCGGTTACCCGGAACTTCCGGGGCAAAAGGGGTGATCATTTGCGCGACGGTTTTTCCTTTATCCACGCTGCGGACCTGCACTTGGACAGCCCCTTCCGCGGCTTCGAACAGGTGCACTTTGCCGACGGGGAAACCCGGGACAACGTGCTGCGCCAGCTGCGCGACTGTACCTTCACCGCCCTCGACAACCTGGTGGAAGCCTGTATTGAGCACCGGGTGGATTTTGTGGTGCTGGCCGGGGACATTTACGACCTGGCCGACCGCAGCCTGCGCGCCCAGCTGCGCTTTCGCGATGCCCTTGAACGCCTGGCCGCCGCGGGCATTCCCGTGTTTGTGGCGCACGGCAACCACGACCACGATGAAGGGTGGCGGGCGTCGCTGGACTGGCCGGAAAATACCTGGTTTTTTGCGCCGGGGCGGGTGGAGGCCCGCCCGGTGGTCAAAGGCGGCGCGGAGATAGCCCGCGTTTACGGGATAAGCTACCCCTGTCGCGAGGTGACGGAGAATTACGCGGCCCTGTTCCGGCGGGATCCCGGCGCGCCCTTTGCCGTGGCCGTGCTGCACGGCAACGTAGGGGGCTGGTCGGAACACGCCAATTACGCACCGTGCAGCGTGGAAGACCTGGTGGGTTCCGGCTTTGATTACTGGGCCCTGGGCCACGTGCACCGCCGGGCGGTGCTGCGGGAGCACGGGCCCTGCGTTGTTTATCCCGGCAGCCTGCAGGGGCGCAACCCCAGGGAAACCGGGCCCAAGGGCTGCTGGCTGGTGCAGGTGGGCCCCGGGGGCGATATAACCCTTCGGTTTCTGGCCGTGGATTCCGTGCGCTGGGAGCGGCTGGCGGTACCCGTTGACGGCCTGGATACGGAGCAGGAGCTGCTGGATCGCCTGGACCGGGAGATGGAACGCCTGAAGGAAAGGCACGCGGGCCGGTCCGTGGTGGCCAGGCTGGAGTTGACGGGGCGCGGCCCGCTGCACGGGCGGCTGCGGCACGACGGGACGCTGGAAGACCTGCTGGACGAGCTGCGGCACCGCCACGCCGGGCCGGCGGGCACCTTTGTCTGGCCCGAGTCCATACGGAGGCGCACCGCCCCCGCGGTGGACAAGGAGGCGCTGCGGGCCAGCCGGACTCTGCTGGGGGACTTGCTGGCCGTCAGCCGGGAAGCCCGCGGCGGCGGGGAGGCGCGCCGGGTCCTGCAGCAAATGCTGGCTCCCCTGCACCACCGGTTGGCCCGCTACGCGGGCGTGCCGGGAGAGGAAGAATTTGACGCCCTGCTGGAAGCCGCCGAGGATTTGGCCCTGGACCTGCTGTGGGAGGAGGATGCCACGTGAGGCTGGCGGGGCTGCACATATACAGCTATGGCGTGTGGAAGGATTTTTCCCTGGACGGTGCGGATTTGGCATCTTCGCCCTGCATCATTTACGGCCCCAACGAGGCGGGCAAGTCGACGCTGCTCTCTTTTATCCGGGCGGTGCTGTTTGGATTCAAGGGCGAGAGCCCGGTGTGCGAGCCGCTGCACGGCGGCCACCCGGGCGGTTACCTGCTGCTGGAGGAAGAAGGTCAAGTTTACCGGGTGGAACGCCGCGGGCCGGGCAACGGCAGGGTTACGGTGGAGCTGCCCGGCGGGGAGCGGGCCGGGGAAGAAATACTGCGCAGCCGCATCCTCCGGGGCATCAGCCCGGTCCTGTTTCGCAACGTGTTCGCTTTCGGCCCGGAGGAGCTGCGCCGCCTGGAAGACCTGGCCGGGGACGAGGTGAACGCCCATATATACGGTGCGGGTACGGGCACCAACCCCCGGCGGCTGGCGGACGCGGCGGCGGCGCTGGAAAAAACGACCGGGGAGCTTTTCAAGCCCCGGGGCCGGGCACCTGTCATCAACCGGCTGCTGGCGGAATTGGAGCGCCTGGACCGGCGGATCAGGGAACTGGAACGGCAGCTGCCCCGCTACCTGGCGCTGCAAAAAGAGCTGGCGGGGCTGGAACGCGGGCGGGAGCAGCTGCAAGACCGGCGGAAGCGGCAGCTCAGGCGCCTGCGCCGCGTAGATCACCTTTTAAAGGCCCGCTCGCCCTGGAACGAACTGCAGGCCTGCTTGTCCGCCCAGCAGCAGGTGGAGCAAATCGATTATTTTCCCGAGGACGGCCCGGAAAGGCTCGGCCGGCTGGAAGCCAGGCGCGGGGAAAAACTGGAGGAACTGCGGGAACGGGAGGCCCTGGCGCGCTCCCTGGAGGAAAAACTGGCTGCCGTGGCAGTGGACGAAGCCGTGCTATCGCGCGCCGGTGCCATCAGGGAACTGGCCGGGGAGCGCGCCCTCTACCTGGAGAAGAGCCGCAGCCTGGCGGAGCAGCAGGCGCGGGTACGGGAAAGGGAAAGGGAGGTGCGGGAAAAGCTGGCCGGCCTGGGGCCGGGGTGGGACGAAGAAAAGGTAGCGGCGGTTGACACTTCGCTGGCCGCCAGGCGGCAGGTAAGCGATTTTGCCCGCCGTTTCCGGGAAAACGAGCAGGAGAACGCCGCGGCCGGCGCCCGGCTGGAGCAGGCCCGGCGGGATTTGCAGCGGCTGAGGGACGAACGGGATGCCCTGGCGGAGCAGGCGGCCTCTCTGCCCCCGCCTGCTGCCGCCGGTGCACCGGCGCCCGGAGAAAAACTGCGGCGGCTGGAACAGGCGGCCGCCGGCCTGGAAAACCTGCGCTACCTGGACTGGCGGCGGGAAACGGCGGAACAGCGGCGGGCGGAGGTAGAGGAGCGCGCCCGGCGGGTGCAGGAGTCGCTGCAGCAGGCGCCCAAAGCACCCGGGCGCCTGTGGGCTTTCGTGCCGGCCGCGTTGCTGGGCGGCCTGGGACTGGGCCTGCTGCTGTTCTGGCAGCCGGTGCCGGGCCTTTTGGTGCTGGCGGCCGGCATAGGCCTGTCGCTGCTCCTGCACAAGCTGCTGGCGGAACTGGGAGATCGGAAGAGCACAC